>JAPKZC010000102.1:0-3486 GCA_026394025.1 Candidatus Solibacter sp. | reverse complement strand
GAACCAGTACTTGATGAGAGTGATTCCGGAGCGCACCAGCATGCGCTCGAACTCGGGGCAGGAGTGCATGAATTCCATGTACTCGGCATCGGTGCAGAAGCCCATCACGCGCTCGACACCGGCGCGGTTGTACCAACTCCGGTCGAAGAGGACGATTTCGCCGGCGGCCGGGAGGTGCGCCGCGTAGCGCTGGAAATACCACTGGGTTTTCTCTCGCTCGGTGGGCACGCCGAGCGCGATCACGCGGCAGATTCTGGGATTCAGCGACTCGGTGATGCGCTTAATGACACCGCCCTTGCCGGCGGCATCGCGGCCCTCGAACAGAACCACGACCTTCAGCCCCTGATGCTTCACCCACTCGTGCATTTTCACGAGTTCGATCTGAAGGCGCTTGAGTTCCTTGTCGTAGCAGCCCTTTTCCAGGCGGATCACCTGGCGTTTTGCCTCGCGGCCATCCGGCTTGCCGGCCAGTTGATCCGCGCCATTGGCGGGCGCCGCCAGCTTTTGTTCATGCTTTGACTTTGTGTTCCGGCTTTTTGCCACGGATCCTCCTGGTGCGGCCCAACCGCCGCATCCAAAGATTTACACGACATGGCATCCGAAGGCAAGCGGCGGCGGAGCGAGGGGGGCTGGGAGTGCAAAGCGAGCGGAGACGCGCGGGCCGAGTCCGCGGACGTTGGCGGCTATTTCGGAGTGCAGCGGGGGCCCCGCCAACATTGGCTGTTTGCGGTAGTATGGACGGAGATCCTCTTATGCGCGTCTCCTGCTTTTGTTTGACCACACTCCTGCTGACTTCGATTCTGGCGGCGCAGGATGCCGACCCTGGGCGTGTCGTGTTTGAGGGCCGATGCGGGCGCTGCCACGGGGCGGACGGCAACGGCGGGGAACTGGGTCCGGGGATCCGCGGCCGCCTGGCGGCGCGCAACGACCAGCAGTTGGCGACTCTGATTCGCGGGGGACTGCCGGGGCAGGGGATGCCCCCGAGCCAGGTTAGCGACGCCGAAATGGAACCGCTCACCCGGTTCCTGCGCGGCTTGCAGCCGCGCGACCGCCGGCGCGAAGTGGTGCGCGAGAAAGTCCTGACCACCGACGGCAAGACGCTGGAGGGGGAAGTGGTGAATCAGGGCTTCGACGATCTGCAATTGCGCACCGGCGACCAACGCGTACATCTGTTGCGGCGGGCGGGGGACAAATTCCGCGAAGTCACTTCGAGCACGGATTGGCCTGGTTACAATGGCGACCCGGGCGGCAACCGCTACACCACCTTGGCGCAGATCACCAAAGCCAACGTGTCGCGATTGGGACCGAAGTGGATGTTCACTCTGCCCAACGCGGCGCGACTGCAGGTGACGCCGGTGGTGGTGGGCGGCATCATGTATGTGTCGGTGGCCAACGAGTGTTACGCGCTGGACGCCGGCAGCGGGCGCGAGATCTGGCATTACCGCCGTCCGCCGACCCCCGGCCTGCCTTCCGCCGCGGCGGGCCGCACCAATCGGGGCGTGGCCACGGCGGGCGACCGGGTGTTCATGTCCACGGACCATGCCCACATCATCGCGTTGAATCGCTTCACTGGCGAATTGGTCTGGGACACGGAGATGGCGGACTGGCGGCTGAACTATTTCACGACCTCCGCGCCGCTGGCGGTGGGCAACCTGGTGGTGGCCGGCACTGGTGGCGGCGAGCACGGGTCGCGCGGGTTCCTGGCGGCTTTCGACCAGACCACGGGAAAGGAAGTCTGGCGATTCTGGACAGTGCCCCTACCCGGCGAACCGGGTTCGGAGACGTGGCAAGGCAAAGGGATCGAACACCCGGGCGCGCCCACCTGGTTCACCGGCACCTATGACGCGCAACTGGATACGGTCTACTGGCCCACGGGCAATCCGAGCGCGGAATACTACGGCGATGACCGTGTGGGCGACAATCTCTATTCCGACTGCATTCTCGCTCTCGACGCCAAGACCGGCAAGCTCAGGTGGCACTACCAGTTCACGCCGCACGATTTGTGGGATTGGGATGCCACCGAGACTCCCGTGGTTTTGGATACGGCATGGGAAGGGCAAGCGCGCAAGTTGCTGATTCAGGCCAACCGCAACGGGTTCTTCTACGTCTTCGACCGCACCGATGGCAAGCTGCTGCTGGCGAAGCCATTCGTCACCAACCTGAATTGGGCCAGCGGGATCGGCGCGGACGGACGCCCAGTCAAGCTGCCCAACATGGAGCCAAGTGCCGCCGGGACCTTGGTGTGCCCCTCGCAGGATGGCGCCACCAACTGGTTCTCGCCTTCTTTCAACCCCGCCACGGGTTTGTTTTATGTGCAGACTTTCGAGAAATGCAGCGTGTACACGAAGCGCGATCCGGGGCCATGGACACCGGGCAAGGAATACCTGGGCGGGTCCCAACGCCGGCCGGAGGGCGCCAAGCCGCAGAGGATTCTGAAAGCGATCGATATCAGGACCGGTAAGATCGCGTGGAATCTACCGCAACCGGGGCCGGCGGAATCCTGGGGCGGCACGCTCTCAACGGCAACCGGACTGGTGATTTTCGGCGAGGAAGGTGGAGCGTTGATGGCGGCCGACGCGGTGAGCGGCAAGCCGCTGTGGAGTTTCCAGACCAACCAAACGTGGAAAGCGTCGCCGATGACTTACCAGTTTGACGGCAAACAGTATGTGGCGGTAGCCGCCGGTCCAAACATTATCGCGTTCGGAATTCTGCCGTGAGTTAGTTCGCAATGGGAGTCTTCGACACCGAATCGACAACTAATACTTCGAGTGGCGCCTTGCGCGATTCCAGTTTGAGTCCCAGCGCCTGCAAGCCCTTGAAGAGCGACTCGTCCGATGAGCCCTCCAGGAACTTCATGACCTCCGGGGGCAGGTTCACTCCCGCCGACAGGGCCGTCCGGATGAGCAGTGTGCGGTACTCCTCAGGCGTGAATTCGAGGGTAAGATCGTAGGTTCCCTTGAGGTCCGTCATGTCCACCACGGGGCGCTCGATGAACCGCCCCAACGAATCGGCCAATTGCGCCATAGTCAGCTTCCTGGCTTCGAATTTATTGTCGGCGAGCGTGAAGTAGGCCCCTCTTCCGAAGCGGAGCGTGGTGCCGCCCGCGCCGCCCTCGGCGGTGACGTTGACGCCGGCCTCGGTCTCCGGATCGAGCGGCGACTCTTTCAGCTTCAGCCCACCCTTATTGACGACAATGGCATAGACCGAAAACTCCTTCGAATCGCGGTGCATTTTGACCTGAAACCGGTCCGCCAACAAGCTTTGCAGCATCTCCCTGAACTGCCCGCGCCCGCCGTCCGGCAGCTTGGCGTGGATATCGAACCGTTCCGAGGCCAGCCAGTCGGGACCCGTGATCTGATACTCCCTCACCTGGTACGCGATGCGGAGGTAATCCTTGACCGAGAGGTAGGTACAGTGAGCCTGCGCGCCGTCGATCTGCACGCCGACATGGACCTTGGTCCCAGCCGGAACCTCGACGGACGGCTT
>JAPKZC010000299.1:8673-9304 GCA_026394025.1 Candidatus Solibacter sp. | reverse complement strand
GATTTCGTGCGCACGCACCTGCGCCAATTGCCTGCTTTCGTCGCAAAAGACGGAAACGTCGAGGTGATTGCGGAAAGGCAACCTTACCTACTGTTCGACCGCATGGTGGCATTTCACGTCCAGCGGAACGTGACCGTTCCGGTTGCGGTCGGCGAGTTCTTCGCCGGACTTGCGCAACGCTTCCCAGAGCGGGACGGAATGTACTTCCTTGCAGATCAGGTTGCGGATTACGACCAGAAGAGGATGAAGGCGAGCGAAGTGCGGCAGCTTGAAATCTTCGTCCGCAATGAGAAGAGCGCCATCCAGTGGCTCCGCCAGCAGTTGCAGGACAAGCCGCAGACCTTTCAGGAGATCCACCCTCAGTTTATGCGTGAGATCGCCGGATGGGAGAAGCACGAGCGTCCGGTGGAACTTCGCGATCTGCTGGAACAGAACTTCCTACTCTACGGAGGTCAGGATGAAGTTCCCAGTCAGATTCACCGGTATCTCTCAACGAACTTCCACGATCTGCGCAAGCTTCCGAAGGATGCCCCGGCGCTGCGTGCCAAAGCGAGAGACCGTTACTACGTTCCCGATCCCGCGAAAGAGGCGGACGTCCAGAAGAGCCGGGAGAAGGCGTTGCTCCGAGAAT
>JAPKZC010000299.1:5233-8641 GCA_026394025.1 Candidatus Solibacter sp. | reverse complement strand
CGAGAATTTGGGGAGTACCGCGAATCGAAACAGAAAAAACTGAAAGTATTCCGTCTAGAGGCGATTCGCACCGGCTTCCGTTGGGCATGGCAGCAGAACGATTACACGGCGATCCTCGACGTTGCGGAAAAGATTCCGGAGGATGTGCTGCAAGAGGACGCCATGCTGCTCATGTGGTACACGAACAGCCTGATCCGAACCGGGCGTGGCGCATGAAGACGCAGCAGTGAGAATTGAATGCAACTGTCAGGGGGAGAGTGGTTTTACGACGAAGGCCGGCGCCTGCGCTGCCGGGTGACGGCCAACTATCTGGAAAGTACGGGTGGCAAGGCCGAGAAAGCCAAGGCTGGCTGGAAACTGCGATGGCCCGATGGAACGACTACACCATCCGCAGTCTTCACACTCGCAGACGCACAGAGCCTGCCTGCAGCAGTCCATTTGACGTTGGAAGAGCCACGGATTCGAGGAATCGCGACGCGGGTTCCGCGTTTCGTGCCAGGCCAACCCATTCCATCCATTGAGGTGACAGGCGTTCCATGGGAAATTCGAGGGTATTGGTCTCTGTGGACGGTTGCGATTCGCAGCGAGGGATGGGGCAAGGAACGGGTACTCGCGTTGTTTTTGCACGACGATGGACGAGTGCTGCCTCCAACTGCCCGGCACCTCTGGACGCTGTTGCTGGAACAGATGGCGAGTCCTGGCCGCTATTTGGATGGCGGTGAGTCGAACCGGGTCTTCGCGGAAGTGACGACCGCTGCGGAGCGTCACGGCCATTCTTTGTACGAAGAACTGATGCGGTTCCACCATGGGCGCCTCGAGCGGGAGAGAAAGAACAAGTGCTATGCCTTCGACGCCCGGCGCCGCGGAATCGAGCGGATCGGGCTACCCGCCGTGCGCCAACATCGCCTGAACGAACTTGCCAAGGAAGAGACAGCTTGGAACCTTGAATCGCAATCGCGCGCCCACGTCCATCCTGAGCTCGTTCCGCGGTTGATAATCCGAGTGGAGGGTCTCGGCGATGTCTGATTGGCGCAGCCACATTCTGAAAGAATTCACGCCGGGTGTCCAGCCGATAACGGCAGTTGCCGATCCGGACGGATTGCTAACGGAACCCCGCCTGAGCCAGGCGCTCGCCGAACGAGGCTTCGAGTCGGTCTTGTTTGAAGACTCGATCTCATTCCGATTCGCTTACGAGTCACGCTTCCGTTCGCGGTTGGATGCCGGGGAGAGCATAGATCTGGTAGTGCTGATTAGCGATGGCGCCTCTTCCTTGGTGAAGCTGCCTTTCGATGTCCTCGCCGGCGCCCGGAGGCTCTCCTTCGCGCTGGCGGATATGTTCCCCCAGTTTAGCTATCCAGTGCTGCGCGCCTTGGAGCCTCAGTACCTCGACCTACTCTATGAAGCGCAGCATCGCTTCAATCCTGGGGTCCTTGGGGAAAACGCCACGAAGGACTTCATCCTACGCCACGTCTTCGAGATCGCGGCGGAGCTGATCAAAACCGATGCAGATCTCTTGCGGACGCTGTTGCGGAGGCACTACAGGCTCCAGTTGATTCCAATGCCCTTCGTCGACCGGCTGGTAGCCATTCTGCATCAGAGTGGACGCTTTCGAGGCTGGCCACTTGCCGAGCTGTTCACGGACCGAAGCCTGTTTTTGGCCTTTTTGCAGGAGCGCTGGCCGAGATTCCTCGGCATCCTAAGCCAGGTGCCGTTGCCCGCAGACATTCCACTATCCGTTGAGGGACCAGCGGATCTTCCGTTCGATAACCCGGACGTGCGCGTCTACATCGATAACCTGTTCATGGAAGGCACGCTGCAGCCTATCGAATGGACCAGCGTTCCCAAGGGATGGGCCGCCGCCGGCGTGCGGCACGATCCTGAGCAGGATCGAATAAGCCGTTTCGCGGCACTCGCTGAGGCTGCGGCGCGGGAGCTACCTGGCGAGGAAGCTCGTCACGGGGACTGGCTGTCTTTCGCCACAATCTGGGCGCAATTCAATCTCCTCGTTTGCGAGATCGGTGCCAGATCCAATCTGGATGTAACCGCGCGAGTCTCCAGCATTCGATCTCAGGTCGATGCCCGTTTCAGTCAGTGGCTGCAAAGGCGGTTCGGCAGCCTGTATAGCTTGCCGGCCACGCCGCCAGTGATGGTACACCACATCGCACGTTTTCTCGCCGCGCAACGCGATGGCGGCGGTAGGGCGGCCCTCGTCGTAGTGGACGGGCTAGCATTCGACCAGTGGCTGGTGGTCCGGCATGAGATCAGCCAGCAACGTCCCGCGTGGCTTTCCGTCTAGCATATACTGCACAGGCAGAGAGGAGAGCCTTTGGCAGCAATTCTGGGTTGATCATGGTCTCGTCGGCAGCGAGGTCGCTTACCTTAAGGGCCTTGGTGAGCCGTCGACGCTGCAAGCGCTCGAAGATGCGTTGTCGGCACCCAAGCTCAAAGTGATCGGTGCCGTTGTCGACAAGGTCGACCGTATCATGCACGGCATGGAGTTGGGTGCGGCGGGGATGCATAACCAAGTGCGGCAATGGGCGGCTGAAGGATTCTTGTCCGCGCTCTTGGACTTGCTGCTTTCGCACGGATTTGTTGTGTTCCTGACCGCGGATCATGGCAATGTGGAGTGCGTTGGCTGTGGGATGCCGAAAGAGGGGATGACGGCTGACGTCCGTGGTGAACGGGCTAGGATCTATTCCGATGCTGTGCTCCGCGCCAATGTTGCCGCAAGATTTCCAGCAGCCATCTCCTGGAAGACTCTCGGTCTTCCGGAAGACTTCCTGCCGTTGTTGTCAGCAGATCGGAGCGCCTTCGTGCAGGAAGGGCATCGGACCGTTGCGCACGGTGGAGTGACACTGGAAGAGGCCATTGTGCCGTTCATTCGGGTCGTGGGAGGAAAGGATTGAGCGATCGCCAGCGCATGATCGGATATAACCGCACGGTCAAACTCCGTTGGCTGGATGAGACGGTGGACCTGTTCCTGGCCGGCATGTCCGACGCCGACATCTGCGAGGCTCTGCGTGATCGCCTGAAGAACGAGCTCTCGGTTGGCAGCTCGGCGCAGCGGGGCAGCAGGGAAAAGACGATCACGCTCCTACTGAAGACCTGGGTCCGTATGCCGCTCGCACTTAGGGGATTTCACCAGGATGGCGTCCGCCTTCTCCAGGGTGTGCGCCGATCGGAGCGCCTTCCTTTCCATTGGGGTATGACGATGGCGGTCTATCCTTTCTGGCGGGTAGTGGCGGACATTACGGGACGACTGTTCCGTCTTCAGGGAACAGTGGCACCAGTCCAGGTTCAGAGACGGGCCAAGGAGTTGCTGGGGGAGAGAGAAGTCGTCGCGCGGTCCGCCCGGTACGTGCTTCGGGCGTTCGCGGACTGGGGTGTGATCATCGATTCGGATAGCAA
>JAPKZC010000299.1:0-5192 GCA_026394025.1 Candidatus Solibacter sp. | reverse complement strand
GGGGCCAACGATTAAGGTAGCCGATATGAGAGTGACGAGCTGGCTCCTCGAGGCAGCCGTTCTTTCAGCATCTGACTCTTCCATCGACTTCGACAGTCTTGTGAATGGACCGTCCCTTTTTCCGTTTCAGCTCGGCAGGGTATTTCCGGAACAACTAATGGAGTCCGGTCGCCTGGATGTCGTCCGGCATGGGCTGGAGAGCACATTGGTGCGACGACTCCCGACCGCGCGGGACGCAACTTCCGTGAAAGAAAAGGGGGGCCATCGCTGAGCGACTATGGGAAGAGCTGAAGACTTGAATGCCCGTCTCTCATGGGGAGGTGAGGCTGCCATCGATGAACTTCTCCTGGAACGCCAATCGGAAGAGCTCTTCCTCGACTTCAAGAGGTCTTCCGACAACGGTTCCGGTGCGCGTCTGTCCGATACAGACCGCGGGAATCTCGCAAAGGCGATCTCGGGGTTTGGGAACTCCGAAGGGGGAGTCATCGTGTGGGGGGTCGATTGCCGGCCGAACCAGACTCTCGGCGATGTGGCTGCTGCGAAAGTCAGGATCCAGAATCCGCGGCGATTCAAAAGTTGGCTTGAAAGCGCTGTTTCGGGATTGACACTTCCTCCGCATCCGGCGGTCGGTCACGTGGCGGTTGAAGATGACTCTGGAACTGGCTTCGTAATCTCGCATATCGCGAAGAGTTACTTGGCGCCCCACCAGTGTCTCCGGCCGGTCCAGTATTACATGCGAGCAGGATCTAATTTCGAGCCAGTGCCGCACGGCGTTCTGGCAGGTATGTTCGGGCGAGCGCCACAGCCGGTGATCTTCCACATGTGGGGTGCCCCGCCTGCGGAGCTTCGGAGCGACGGCTCTGCCTTTTTTCGGATTGGACTTCTTCTAACCAACCGGTCGCCAGTGATCGCTCGCGACGTCTATCTGAGCGTGACGATTTTCCCTCCAGGAGCCAACAACCGGGTTGCGATGGAGTTTCCTGACCTCCAAAACTGGTCTGCGAATCAGGCCTTTGGTTGCATTACGCAGATTCTTGCAAAGGAAAACTTCAGGCTCGCGCCCCAGGTCGTAGTGCAACCTGTGTTGCTCACGTTCTCTCTGCTTCCGCCATTTCCGGAGCGCCTGCATATGAAGATCACAACTGGATGCTCGGGCTCCTCGATCAAAGAATTCTCTCACGCTCTCTCACCGGAACAGCTTCAAGACTTATACGACACTTTCATCGCCAAACATCACAGCACTGACGATCGAAGGGAGTTCGCGCGCCGAATCGTCGGGGCGCTGGGGACGGACCAAGAGGCAGGTACCCGTGAGGACCAGTAGGATCCTGATGCGCGCCGCATCGTCCACCGGCCCCATCGCGACGCACTTCCACGAGAATCTCCTATGTTTATGGTCCAGTTTGAAGAACTCCGTTGGCCGCCACGATGAACAGTGCCGTCAACAAAGGCCACCCTGTCAACCGGAGAAACCGGAGAGTTCGCAGCGAAATCCTCGGCCTCCGGGCTGAACCGTGGGGGTTGAACGCGCCACTGCTGCACATCTCGCCTCAAACCGGTGAGAGGCCGCGGACTGCAAAAATACGCGGAATGTGGCGCATATCGGCGACGGGCGGAAGGGCTTTGTTGTCAAGAATTTCGCGGCTTGGAGTTGATAACGGAATAGTGTGGCTCCCCAGAAAACCCGGTATAAAACGACCTCTCCTGGGCGCAAGTTATTGACTCTAACAGGCGAATGGATGGCGATGAGAGAGGGACAGTTGAAAGCCATTTGGAGCCGGGTGCAGACCGTTTCGCAAGCCTTGCCGTTGCGAGAAGAAACTGCTATTTCTTCCTGCAAGTGAATCTCCTGTGACGGGCCGATCAACCACAACGCGGTTTCCCAATGACTTCAATGCGCCGCACGCTCGCCACGGCCGCCGAAGTCGGCGCTGGCCGGGCGGGCGTGATTGTGTGCCTCAACGGCCAAACGGGTGGTGGGTGGGAGACCATGACGCAGGCAGCCTGGGTCGTTAGCGTAGTGATCCGCGATGCTGCTATGTACGCACCCCGATTCATGGTTCGTCTGGGGAGACCACGCGACCACGCGAGGTGCAGCGTGACGGACGGGATCAGGATATATAATAGTCTCTGGGAGGATCGACTGAGATTTTGCTTGGCACTGACACCCTCGATTTTCCGTCTCCCCACCGCAACGGCCTCAGGACGATTCTGCTAATTGTGTTGGCCGGTGGTGCTCTCGCGGGCACGGGCGTGTNNNNGACGGATGACGCGCAAGTAGACAACCATCTTGTCCCGATCGCACCGAAGCTTGCTGGATACGTGCTGGAGTCGCCCGTCTTGAACAACCGTCCGGTCAAGAGTGGCGACCTGCTCGTTAGATTCGACCCGTCCGAATGCAACATAGCGGTCGCTCAAGCCCGCGCTGAATTAGCCATGGCGGAAAACAAAGCTCGGGCTGCCAGTTTGACGGCATCCATGACGAAGGAGACGACCTCCAGCGCCACATCGAGTGCTGCGGCTGGCGTAGCAACCGCAGAAGCAGAATACAGAGAAGCGGTTGGCACATACGAGCGGGCTCACAATTCTGGCTTAGGGTACGCGAGAGCTACGGTGCAAGGCAGCCAAGCTGAATTCGACCGCGCACGCGCTGACCTAGCGCGCATGCAGTTGTTGGTAGATAAGGCTGAAATGTCTCGTGCCCAATTCGACCAATACACGACTGCTGCACGCGTGGCGGAGAGCGAACTGGCTGCGGCGAAAAGCCGATTGGCCAGTGCTGAACTGGAGGCAGAGGGCAAGAAAGCCTCCGCGGAAGGGGCGAAGGCCCGAGTCAGTGACGCTGAAGCGACGTTGGAATGGTCAAGATCGAATCAGCGTCAGGTTCCAATCCGCCTCTCGGAAGTAGCGTCCGCACAGGCGGCTGTTGCTCAGGCTCGGGCCCGCCTTGAGTCCGCAGAACTAGAACTGAGCTACACTACGATGAGGGCTCCTGTCGATGGTGTAGTCACGCGGAAATCCGTTGAAATTGGGCAATACTTTGTGGCAGGTCAACAGATGATGTACCGTGTGCTTTCGGTGAGCCTGCGTAAAGAAGGCAGGCCGACCTATTTCTGGGAGGAATCACCCAGGATTCGGCGGACGGAAGTACGCCCGACGTGGAGCCGGCGGGCGATCTCAGCTTTGGCGACGCCAGCGCGATGGAGCCTGCGGATCTCGGTCGCGTGCGCGGCTGCCGTTGCGGGCCGGCCCAGGCGTTTGCCGTTCTGCCGGGCGTGGGCCAGTCCGGCGCGAGTTCGCTCACCCAGGATCTCCCGTTCGAATGCTGCGAATACGGCCAGCAACCCGGCCATCGCTCGACCCGCGGGCGTAGTCAGGTCCAGTGCCTCGGTCAGCGACACAAAGCCCACTCCGAGATGTTCCAGTTCCCGGAGTGTCGCCAGCAGATCCGTTACTGACCGGCCCCAGCGGTCCAACCGCCACACCAGCACCACATCGGTCTCGCTGCGTCGGGCGGCCTCGAGCAGTTTCTCGCGCGCTTCTCGTTTGGCCGCCCCAGAGCCAACCTCACGAACTTGCATGGCCATGGTCCAACCCCGCCGGGCGGCATACTCCCGCATCGCCCGGCTCTGCAACGCGAGAGTCTGCTGATCGTTGGTGGAAACACGGGCGTAGAGGCCGGCCCGGAACATTTTCGATGGTCTTCGTGCCTGGCCAAAAACGTTGTCGGATTTTGCCTTCGGGAAGGCCTGTTTGGCGGGCATTTCGGAGCGTCACCTAACCATGGCCGCAGTCGATCCTTTTCGGCCATGCAGAATTCAGCATACCCTATGCCACATTCAGAAGAGCGCCGGTCCGCGCCAGCGTCTCGCGGTAGTTCCAGGGCAGCCACTCCGACGGCGCTTGCTTCAACTCCTCGGCGTGCCGCTGTAACTCGTTGAGATAGTCGAAAGGATTGACGCGGTTGAGTTCGCAGGTATGAATCAAGCTCATGAACAGGTCGCCCATCTGCGCCCCATTTCGGTTCTTGTAAAACAGCGAGTTCTTGCGATGCAGGATCGATTTCTTCAATGCCCGTTCCGCGATGTTATTGTCCAGTGGGGCGCCCGGCACCCGCAGAAACAGCGTGAGTTTCTCCCAGTGATTGAGCAAGTACGAGATCGCCTTACCCAGACCGGAGTTCGGCTCGACTTTCCGTTCCGCGAACTGCGCGCCACACCAGACCTTCAACTTTTCCATTACCGGCCCGCTATGCTCCTGGTGAAACTGGAGGCGCTGCTCGGGGGACAGGCCCAGCGTCCGCGCCTGATCGTCGTAGCCGTAGACTTCGCCCAGAGTTTCCAGTACGAACCGGCACTCCTCGGGAAAACTCGACGTCACTTCCACAAAGTTCCTGCGACCGTGCGTCAAACAGTTGGCCAGCAGTGTGGCAAACGACTTCGGCACATTTCTCGATAGTGCATCGCACATCTGAATCGGAGGCGGCATGTCGGTAGGCCGTAGCTTCAGCACTTCGGCCAGGTTCTCACCGGCGTGCTTGCACCCGGTGAAAAACAGCGCGATCCGCCTCTCCTGGAAGATCCATACGACCCCACTGGTAAATACTCCGGTCCGATCTGGGGAAATGTCCGTATCCCGGTCCAGCGACAGCACGCGCATCGACGTATCGTCGTTGTGCACCACTTCCCCTTGCGCCGCCTGGCACTTCAGCTCTTGCAGCGCGGGTTGGAGAATAGCCGCGGTTTCCGCTACGATCTCGCACTGCGTCGCCACCGGCAGCGGGATGCCCAGACTCTTTTCCAGGCCTTGCAGCCTGTACCACGGAACTCCACTTCCGTACCGCAGCAGGGCGATCATGCTCGCCGCCGTCTCATCGTATTTCTTCTCACCCGCGCCTTCCGGCACCGCCGCCGTAAACACATCCCCGCACAGATTGCACCGCAACTTCTCCAACTCATACACGGTCGCGGCGATGGGCGCCTGCCCTATGACCCGCACCAGTACGCCCGGGTCACGCTGCGGATATACTTTGCCGCAGCATCGAGCATCCGGACACGGATCGCCTGACTTCAATGATGCGTGCGGCACTGCGACCTTACGCGCCCCGCGGTACGCGGCAGCACCATTGCGCCCATGCCCGGCAGCCGTACGCTTCGGGGTGTGCGGAGCGTCCAGGGCCTTGTCCTTCTTTT
>JAPKZC010001068.1 GCA_026394025.1 Candidatus Solibacter sp. | reverse complement strand
GGTCTTGGACAGGTGGACGGCATTCTCGCGACCGGCCAGGCAACTCCCAATTCTCCCCTGCTGCGCGCGCTCGCCCCGGTGCAAGTACAGGTCGGCGATGTCTCGGTTTCTGCGAATTTTGCCGGGCTGACCCCTTTGCAGGTCGGCTTGTACCAGGTGAATTTTGTGGTCCCGCCGAATCTACCGGCCGGCGCCTACTCCCTGCGGGTTATGGCGCGAGGCAAACCCAGCAACCTTGTGAACATCCAGTTGCAGGGCAGGGCTCCGTAGGCCTCCCGCAAGCATCCGTCTACTGAATGGCCAGGCTGAATGCCGGCGAACTGATTCCGCCCGCGGTGATCACCAGCGCCGCCGAGCCCGAACTCAAACCGGACGGGACCACAACGTTCACCTGGTATGCCCCAACGTAGGTCGGCGCCAGTCCGGCAAACTCTACCCTGGCCGGCAGGCCGCCGATTGTGACAACAGGCCGTTGCTGTCCCCTGGCCAGCGGTTCGGAGGGCGACACCGCGCCGCTCGCCGGTTGGTTGGTCACCGGGCCTAGCCCGTTGGCGAAGATCACAATGGTATCGCCGGCCTTGGCCGGTTTGTAGATCACCAGCGTGCCATCGGCCTGTGCCACGTTAAAAACGCCGGGCGAGTACGGGCCCACCGCCGAAGTGATGCTGTTGCTGAAAGTGCCGTTGACCGGCGAACCGGCCCTCGTCCCCTTGGCCGTCGGCCCGTTGACCATTACCGTAAACGGCGCGCTGCCGTTGCCCATGCCGAGTTCCCACGGCACCACGATATTGACCTGGTTCGGCGAGACAAACTGGATCGGCGCGGCAAACCCGTTGACAAATACCGAGACTCCGCCCAGCGTCGCCGGAAACGGGGTACTCGGGGCGGATAGCGTACTGCTGGTGAAGCCCGACCCGTACAGGCTGACGTACGAACCCGGCGCGATCGGCCCAAGTGCATTGGTGGCGGCATTGACCGCCCCCCCGGTGCTCAACGTGATCGATGTGGGGTATTGAATTCCGGCGGTCGCCAGTTCCTGCCTGACAAAGGGGTAGCGATCCTGCACGAACTTGAAGTCTTTCAAAACTGTCGCCTCGAACAGTTCGTTGCTGCTGTTCTTGGTCACGCCGGCATCGCCGTATTGCTTGTTGGTATCCTCGCGGATGGAGGCCGCCGCCAGGTCGTACTCGCGCTTGATCTCCCACTCCAGCCAGCCGCCCGCGCCACCGGCCAAGGTCGCCACTTTGTGCTGCGATTCCAGATACTCCGCGCGCCGGTTCGGCAGGGCAAGGGTGCGCCTCATCAGCACGTTCTGGTCCGCTTTCTCGAAAATCGGCCGGCTGATCCAGTCATACGAAGAATCCTTGTCCCAGAGCAGGAACTGGTGAAAATTCGTGCCCGCATACCGGTAGAGCCAGAAGTTGTTCATGCCGAAAACGTCGCCCAAAATGGCATCGTAGTCGGCGACGTAGTTTTCGATCGCGTTGTGAAACACCCACAGCTTGAAATCCATCTGGGTGGAAACGGTCTTCTCGAAGTCGGCGTCGGCAAGCTGCGTGAAGCCGCGAATCATGCCGATCGTCGGGGCCAGGTCAAACGTCGACTTGTTCTCTTCCGGGTTCAACGGAGCGGGAGCCCATTTTGCCGGGTCGGTGGAACAGGCCAGCGGGATTTTGACGGTGCAGGTGGGCGTCCACTCGAAGTGATACCCGTCGCCGATCGGCTTCCACTCGTAAAGATCGCCGTTGGTATCGTTCAAGTAACGTTGCGTATATTCCGTCCGCATCGAAGGATCCTGATTGTTGGCCTTTAGCACGAACGACCCCAATCCGAGGAACTTCTGCCCCGGAACGTAACGGTTGACATCCACCCGCAGGTTCGGCTTGATGGGACTGCGGCTGCCGTGCCCCCGCGAACGGATGCCCACATCGTTGATGACGATGTCCTTCCCCTTGTAGATCCAGTGGAAAATCACGGGGTAATACGTGTTGTCCAGAAAGTCCTTGCGCAACTGGTCCCAGTCGGAATTACGGATGTCGATCCGAAACTCGTGAACGAAGGAATCGTCGAAGAAGTCGTCCTGAGTCTGGGCGGCGGCGTAGGGAGCGCCAAGTGCTAACATCGCCACTACCGTTCCAATCAAGCCGGTCAACCGCATAAAGCCTCCTTCAAGTCCGCGGACTTGCTACGCCATTTCAGGAGTTCCCCCAACGCGTCGGGAAACCGCTTGCTCACGCGCGCGGCTCCGCTCGGAGCCGCGACCGTTAGGGAGCGGTCGCCGCGAAATACGAACCGTATTTGCCTAGAAAGCGAATTGGATTCTGACAAATTTGCTCCAGTACGTGTCGACGCCCGGAATCGGCGCTTTCGCCGCATCCTCGAGCACTTCCCGGATCGCATTGAACTGGATTTCCACGAAACGGTTCAGATACCAATTGACGCCGAACGTCGCGATGCGTTCGCTGGTGGAAAAAATATTCGCCGCCCGGCTGCTGCGCGAGGGCAGCCCGGGGTGCTCGCTCGATCCGAAACGCATCTGCTCGTACCGCGCCATCAGTTGCACCGCCCCGATACCCTTGCCCTTAATGAAACTCCGGCGCGGCACCACCCCGCCCGCCGTTTTCTCGCCGGTGACCACCCAACCCGTGGTGAAATACCAGCCGCGCGCGATCAGGTTCGGCAAGTCATCGCCGCGCAATCCCTGCCCCAGGCGCTCGTCGCGCACGCGAATCACCTCGCTCTTGACCACGAAAGGCCCGGGTTCCCAATTCAACTCGGCGCCCAGGCGTAACCGGTGGCCGCGCACGTTCACCCGGTCAAACCAGGCATGCGTGATCACCCAGGTACGCCCGCGCAGGCTGCGCAACCCCTCGGTCAGCGGGCTCTCCGTAACTGCGAACCCCAATGCCAAATCCTTCGCGGGCTTCAAGAATGCCGGCGTCTTGAACAGATTGAGCGGCGGAACCACAATGCGTCCGGCGAAAGTTCCCTCGGCGCTTCGCGAGTGATCCTTCAAGTGGGCTTTCCAGCCATCGTGCCGGAACAGGCCCACCTGGTACGCAATACGCGAATCAAACAGCTTGCCGTGCGCCATCATGCCCACTTCGCGGCCCGGCGCCAGAAAGTTGCCGACTAAAGACCGGTAGATGAACCCGCTGTTGTTTAACTGATCCATGCCGAAAGGAATCTTAAATTGCCCGGCGCGGATCTGCACTCTGCGGAAATAGCGCCAGTTTCCGTAGACATCGCGCCATAGCGCCAGCGTCTCGCGGGCGCGGAGTTTGAACAACTCAGAAACTTCGTTGCGGATCTCACGCTCGATCTCGTATTCGAAGTTCTTGGTGACGTAGCCCTTGATGCCAACCCGGAACTTCCGCAGGTTGGACAGTTCGCCTTCGTCGGTGGATACTTCGGGATCGAAGGTGCGGAAATCGTGTTGGAACTTGAGCCGGAAGTCCATGCGAAACCACTGGCCCATGCGAATCGCCGGATGTTCTTTGAACTCGAACCGGAAGTACCGCTTGGCCGGCTTCGCTTGCTCGCCGGCGGTTTGCGCGGAGGCGCCGGCGGGCAGCAGCACCGCAACCATCACAACCAATCCCAGGCGTCCAGGTATTTTTCTCATCGGACACTTCAGCTCTTCTTGGATGGCTCCGCCCACGAGACCGATTTCAACCCGCCCGTGCCTTCGGCCATCAACTGCTGATTCAGCCACTGCAGAGACGTAGTAGGCGAGAAGGTCACACTGTATTTCACCACCGCTTCGGTGCCTTGCAGCATCTCGCGCGCCTCGTAGGAATCCACGTTGGCGCCCAGAACCCGGTTCACATGCTCGCTCGGAAACTCCTTGCCCACCGCCACCACCGACAGAATCATCTGGCGGGACTTGGCCTCGCCAAACCGGTCCAGTACCACCAGAACCAAACAAAGGAAAGCCGTGCCAAGTCCGGCTACCTCCAACAGCCCCACGCCGCACGCCATGCCGAGGCCCACCAACAGGAACAGCAGCGTCGAATCCTTGGGATCTTCCACCGGCGTCCGGAAGCGAACGATGCCCGCCGCGCCAGCCACGCCAAACGCCCGCGCCACCGAACTCCCGATAATCACCATCATCAGGGCGCCGGCCACACACAGCAGCACCTGAGCCTGCATCAGCGAGCGCGGCAGCGGTTTGTCGCGGTGGTAGCGCTTATGAACCGTGGTCACGACAATGCCCACCAGGGCGGCTATAACCAACTTCAGCAATTCCGCAAACGGGTGCAGCGGGAGCGCATTTTCGTCGCTGCCTTTGAACGGCAGGTGCGCCGCCATGCCAGTCGTGCTCATCAGCCCAGGCCATGCGGACGCGCCCACCACCAGCAAAACCCCGAGAACGGCCACCCCGGCAACGGGGCCCCACGTCGAGTCTGCCGATTCGTCACTGTCTGACATTGAGTTTTTGCCACAGTCCCCAAGCGTATGGTGACCGAGGACAACAAATTATATCAAGTAAGGCGCACTTCAGTCCAAGTCATCGGAAGCGTCGTCGGCGTCCAATCGGTCGGGAACGCTCCACTCCGCCGGTAAACCACCAGTGGCGGCGCGCCCATGCTGCTCAAAGAACCGCTTCAACTTCCCGGTGTTACCGGGGTCGCGAATCATCACCGCCACTTCGCGCCGGAGGTTGAGCGATGGCGGCGAAAGCGAGATGCTCCCGATCGCCGCCGCCGCATCGTCCACCAAAATCATCTTGCCGTGCGACAACATGCCGTCCACCGCGCCCTGACCCAGCACCTGCACCGACACGCCGGATGCCTGGCAGGTCCGCAATAGCGCGACCACCTGCGGGTCGCTCACCCGGTGATCGATGATCCGTATGGAGCGCCGCGCCTGTCCCAGCATCTCCAGAAACCGCGTGCGCGCCAGGTCCGGACCTACGATCAGGCTCTCGCTGAACCCGGGCGGAAGGCCCGCATCCGGATCCCGAGAATCGGCTTCGAACAACTGCGTTAAGCCGGAGATGGTCTCCGGCTCGTCCGTGATCACGATGAAGTTCCGCGCCGCACCCGCCGGCCACGTGAAGCTCGGCGATCAGCGCCGGACCGTCGTCAGCCACAATGTACTTCGCATGATACTTGGTCTGGGCGCCGGCGTAGCGGTGCACTTCAGCCCCCATGCTATCCAGGAACACTTCCAGTTCCAGCAGTCGCTTGTCCCAGTTCTTGGCCCGCTGGGTGAGCAGCGCCCGCACCCGTACGTTGCGCCGCACCGCGCCGGCCAGGGCGTCCAGAATCTTGAAATCGTCACAGCGGAACACGGAGAGCACAAGTTGTTCGCGCGCCCCTTGGATCACCTGCAAAACGGCTTCCCTGCGCTCGCCCGGGTGAAGGATCAGCCGCTCCGCGGGCGCATTCATCAATTCGATTCCCACAATCGCAGGCGAGTATAGCACGGCGGAAAACCAGCTCAGCGGCCGCCGGGAAAATGAATTTACAATGCCGCCTTGAAGCCGCATAATTGTGGTTCAACGAGATTCACTTCTTATCAGATGATCACTCCCTCACCCACCCTGGCCCGGCGGCAAACCGCCAGACATCTCCGGGAAGTCGTGCTCGCCCGCGAAAAGAAACGGGGGCTGTTGATCGCCTTTGAAGGCCCCGACGGCTCCGGCAAAACCACCCAGCGGAAGCTTTTCAAGAACTGGCTCAAGAGCGAAGGCCACGATGTGATCACCACCAAGTGGAACTCATCCGCACTGGTCAAGCCGCTCGTCAAGGCGCGCAAGGCGGCCCGCTCCCTAAGTCCCGAGGAATTCTGCGTGCTCCATGCGGCGGACTTCCGGTACCGCCTGGAAAACGACGTGCTGCCGGCGCTCTGGCAGGGGCAAACCGTGGTTGCCGACCGCTACCTGTTCACCGCCCTGGCCCGCGACGCGGCGCGCGGGCTCGACCTCGCCTGGCTGTTGGATGTTTACGATCCGCTGTTCTGGCCGGACATGGTGTTCTATTTCGCCGTGTCGCCGGAAACCTCCGGCAAACGCATTGCCGCCGATCGCTCTCCGAGTTACTACGAAGCCGGCCAGGATGTCACCGAAATCAGCGACCCCCTGGACAGCTACACCCAGTTTATGGGACGGGTGATCCAAGAGTACGAAGCCCTCGCCCGGATCTTCCAGTTCGTGACCGTGGACGCCGAACAATCCATCTTCGAACAGCATCGCGTCATCCGAGAGCTCTTTGAGAGTGGAGCGCGCCGGCCCTGGGAAAGGCGCAACCAGAAGGTGCTGGTGGAGTGGTTGAGCCATCACCCGAAGTTGGTGAAAGTATGACCGGCGTGGCGCCGCCCCGCGGAACGTTGATCGCTCTCGAAGGCACCGGCGGCCGCTCCATGGCGGTGGCGGCCCGGCGCTTGGAGCGCAGCTTTCGCACTTCGCAGGCCGGCGCCGGCATCAGCCCGTGGGACGCCTCCGCCATCTTCCTCCAGATCGCGCAAGGCGGGCGAGGCAACCCTGCGCCGCCGCCGCGGACCCTGATTCTGCTCTACGCCGCCGATCTCGCCTTCCGCCTGCGCTGGCAGATCCGCCCCATTTTGGACGAAGGCACCCACGTGATCGCGGCCCCGTATCTCGAAACCGTTGTCGGCTTCGGACGGGCCGCCGGCCTACCGCAAGCCTGGTTGCGCAGGGTCTTCGCGTTCGCTCCGCCGCCCGATGTCTGCTACCGGGTTCCCGAATCCACCATCCCCGTCCATCGCAGGGGCGCACCGTCGGATAGCTTTCTGGAATTCTGCCTGGCGCAACTCCGCAACGGCCCCGCTTCCTGGGACACCGAAGAGATCCGGCGAGGATTCGAAGGCCATTTGGATCGCCTCGAATCCCGGGGGAAATGCACTCTCGTCACCGCGCGCACACCGGGCACTGAATGACTTCCTTGGAACGGTCCAACAGGGGTGGGAGAATGGCAGATAGTCATTGGATGTGGAGGAACCGGAAATTGCGAATCCGCATCGCCACACTGGCGGTCTGCTGGGTAGTCTTGTCCGCGGCTGCATTAGGCCAGCCGATGCGCGGAACCGGGTCCATCTCCGGAACCGTCCGGGACATCTCCGGCGCCCTCATTCCCGACGCAGCCATCGAATTGGAGAACCCGTCTCGCGGAATCCGGCGCAGCGCGAAAACCGATTCCAGCGGCACTTTTGAGATCATCGCGCTCGACCCGGCCAGCGGCTACATCGTGACCGTCACC
>JAPKZC010000663.1 GCA_026394025.1 Candidatus Solibacter sp. | reverse complement strand
CCGGGTGGTGTTCCGGATCTACGCGCCCAAAGCCAGCGCGGTGACGCTGAGCGGCGATTTCGCAACTCAGGGCCGCGGCACAGCCGGGCCGATGCAGAAGGACGATGAGGGCGTTTGGTCGCTCACCGTGGGACCGCTCGTCCCCGACTTTTACGGCTACACCTTCAACGTGGACGGCGTACGCACCGTCGACCCGCGGAATCCGATGGTGAAGGTGGGCGTGACCAGCCTGGAAAGCATGTTCCTGGTGCCCGGGCCGGAGGCAGCTTTCGCAGACGTGCAATCCGTTCCCCACGGCGAAGTCCGCGCCGTCTGGTACGAGTCCAAGACGCTCAATGGACCGCGCCGCATGCACGTCTACACGCCGCCGGGATACGAGCGCGGCAACACGAAATATCCCGTTCTCTATCTCATCCACGGCGGCGGCGATGAGGATTCCGGCTGGAGTACCATCGGTCGCGCCGGCTTCATTCTCGATAACCTGATTGCCGCAGGCAAGGCCAAACCCATGCTCGTGGTTATGCCCAACGGCAGCATTACGCTTCCCGGCGTGACGAATCCCATGGGAGGCGGCCGCGGCGCCACCACGCCGGAAGCGATCGCGGCGCGCATCGCCACCATCTCCAAACTGCACGACGCGTTCGTCAGCGATCTGCTCACCGGGATCATCCCTCACGCCGAGTCCACATACCGCGTCCTGGCCACCCGGGAGAATCGCGCCATCGCCGGCCTTTCCATGGGCGGAGCGGAGACGCTCCGCGCGGCGCCCTCCAATCTCGATAAGTTCGCCTGGATCGGCGTCTTCAGCATGGGACTCCAGGAAGGCGTCAATGCCGGCGTGAACTCCGATTTCGAGCAGCGCAACGCTGGCTTCTTTGCCGACCCCGAGAAGACCAACAAGCAGGTGAAGCTTTTCTGGATCGGCGTGGGCAAGGACGACCGCACCGTGACCGACGGCCCCAAGAGACTCTCCGACACGCTGAAGGCGCACAACATCCGCCACCAGTATCACGAAACCGAAGGCGGACATACGTGGATCAACTGGCGCCTCTATTTGAGAGACTTCACGCAGTTGCTGTTCCGCTAGGAAGGAAATATGCGAACTACCGGTCTCACCCTGGCAGCGCTGCTGGCGATGCCGCTCCTGGGAGCGGTTCAGGAGCCTGTCAAAATCGAAGGCGGACTCATCTCCGGCACGCCGGGCTGGGGATGGGGAGTCCGCGAGTACCTGGGGATTCCCTTCGCCGCGCCTCCCGTCGGTGATCTGCGATGGCGTCCTCCGCAGCAGGTGGCGCCGTGGCAGGGCGTTCGCGCGGCCGACCGCTTCTCCCCCGCCTGCATACAACGCGCGCAGAACCCGAACAGCGGCTCGTGGAATCGCGGATTGATCCACACCAGCGAGGACTGCCTGTACCTCAACGTGTGGACGCCGGCATCGTCGGCGAGTGAGAGACTCCCGGTGCTGGTCTGGATCTACGGCGGCGGGGGCGTCTCGGGATCCACCGCCGAGCCGATTTACGACGGCAACGCCATCGCCAAGCAGGGCGTGGTCGTGGTCAGCATGAACTACCGGGTCAACGTGTTCGGCTGGTTCGCGCACCCCGAACTGACGAAGGAATCTCCGCACCACGCCGCGGGCAACTACGGTTCGCTGGACCAGTTGGCGGGCATTCAGTGGGTGAAGAACAACATCGCGCAGTTCGGCGGCGACGCTTCCAAGGTCACCATCTGGGGTGAATCGGGCGGCAGCCGCAGCGTGAACTTCCTGGCGGCCTCTCCGCTGCTGAAAGGGCTGGCCCGCGGCGCCATCGCCGAATCGCACACCACGTTCGGCCGCATGCTCACGCTCGCCGAGGCGGAGGCTAACGGCGTGAAGTTTGCGAACGCTATCGGGAAGAGCTCCCTCGCCGCCCTCCGCGCCGCATCAGCCGGGGAACTGCTGGAGGCATCGATTAAGACTCCGCAAGGGCTGAACGGCGCCATCGTTGACGGCTGGTTCCTGCCGCAGGACCTTTACACGACTTACGCGCAAGGCAAGCAGAACGATATCGCTCTCATCACCGGCGCGACCAACGATGAAGGCGGCAACATCGGCGCGTCGGCCCCGGGCGGCGGCGGGCGCGGCGCCGCCACACCCGACTCGCTCGCCACGTACACCGCCTGGGCGAAGCAAGCCTTCGGCGATAAGGCCGACACCCTGCTGAGACTCTATCCGGCGCGCGATGACGCCCAGGCGAAGCAGGCGTATCACGATGTCTACCGCGACATCAATTTCGCGGGCCATCGCACCTGGGCCAAATTGCAGTCCACCACGGGCAAGGCGCCGGCGTGGATTTACCTCTTCAGCCACGTGCCGCCGCATCCGGAGGGCAATGGCAACAACCCGCGCGCACCCGTTGGAGCGGTGCATTTCTCCGAGGTGATCTACGTCTTCAACAACCTTCGCATGAAGGACTACCCGTGGACCGACCTGGACCGGAAGGTAGCCGACACGCTCGCGACTTACTGGACCAACTTCGCCAGGACGGGCAACCCGAATGGCGCGGGACTGAACAACTGGCCCGTATACAACCCCAAGGACGAGTTCTGGCTGAATATCGGCGACACGGTTCGGCTGGAGCGCTTCAACTCGGCGGGGGTCGATTTCATCGCCGGCATTTACGAGGAATTGCGCCGCGCGCGCTAGTCCTGCTCAGAGGTAAATATGAAGAACACAGCCCTACGATTTGCGCTCTTCCTCTTCGGCGCGGGAGTTGTCTCGCTGGTCCCGGGCGCCGCCGCCGTACAACACGGG
>JAPKZC010000297.1 GCA_026394025.1 Candidatus Solibacter sp. | reverse complement strand
GTAAAATGTTATCTGAACTCCCGGCTCATATTTTGCGTCTAAAGCGGGTGACAGGTAAAAAGGGAGAATTTTGTCGTGAAGAGCAAGTGGAAGATTCTCATTGGCGTGTTGGTGATCGCGGTTTTAGGAATCGGGGTTTATGCCAGCACGGTTTATAGCAAGAAGGGCTTGGTCACGGTGCAGACCGGCAGCGTTGTGCGCCAGGATCTGACCAGCCTGGTCACTGCATCCGGCGAAATTAAGCCCAAGAATTACATCAACATCGGCGCCAATGCCCAGGGCCAGATTCGAGAACTGCTGGTCAAGGAAGGCGACCGGGTTCGCAAAGGCCAACTGTTGGCGCGGATTGAAAATGTGCAGCCGGAAGCCGATGTGGAGGCGCAGAAGGCCACGCTCAACTCCGCCGAAGCCGATTCCAACGCCAGCGAAGCCGGGGTTAAAGCGGCCGACGAGAACCTGCGCACCATGCAGGCCATGATCGACAAGGACAAGTCCGATCTGGAACGGGCCAAAGCCGAGTACGAGCGCAGCCAGGCGCTATTCAATGAGCACCTGCTGGCCAAACAGGATTTCGACCTGCGGAAGTATACCTATGAGGCCCAACTGTCCACGGTGAAACAGAGCGAAATGCGCCTGATTCAGGCGCGCGCCCAGCGGGAGCAGACGGTGGCGCAGTTGGCATCGTCCCAGAAACGCATCGCCCAGTACCGGGCCGGCCTGGTGCGCTTCAACGATATCCTACAGAAACACAACGCCTACGCGCCGCTGGATGGCGTGGTCACCAACCTGCCTGTGCGGGTGGGGGAAACCGTCGTGCCCGGCGTGCAAAACTCCGCCGCGAGCACGATGATGACGATCGCGGACATGTCGCTGATCACCTCGGAAGTCAAGGTAGATGAGACAGATATCGTCAATGTGAAGCTCAATCAGACGGCCGATATCACGATCGACGCGATTCCCAACAGGACGTTTAAGGGTCACGTGATCGAGATCGGCAACACCGCCATCCTGCGGTCCACGGGCGTGGCGGCGAGCCAAAGCGCGATTTCCAGCCAGGAAGCCAAGGATTTCAAGGTGGTAATTGCCCTGGACAACCCGCCGGACGAGATTCGTCCCGGACTTTCTTGCACTGCAAAGATAACCACAGCCACCCGTAAAAACGTCCTAAGTATACCGATCCAGGCGCTCACGGTACGACAGAAGGGGCAACTGGAGCCGAAACCGGCCGATGGAAAGGTGGTGAAAGCCGCAGCCACGAAGCCGGATCCTGTTGCGGAGAAGGCAAAGAAGGAAGAATTACAGGGCGTTTTTGTGGTTTCGGGCGGAAAGGCGGTTTTCAAGAAGGTCGAAACCGGGGTTACCGGGGCTACCGATATTGAGGTGGTAAGCGGTCTCAACGAGGGCGATCAGATTGTTACCGGCACGTACCAGGTGATTCGGACCATCCTGAACGAGACGCAGGTCAAAGTGGATAATAAGACTCCGGTCGTCGCGGCCAAGTCGTAGAAACGAGAAATCAACCGATGTCAACAGCAGTCGAGAAGGAACAGCTCCAGCGGGGCGAGCAACTCAAGCGGGATGGTATTGTCATCCGCACCTACGATCTCTGGAAAACCTATGTAATGGGCGACCAGGAGATCCACGCGGTATCAGGGGTGGATGTCGAAATCAAACGCGGCGAATATGTCGCCATCATGGGACCGTCCGGTTCGGGGAAATCGACCCTCATGAACCTTATCGGGTGCCTCGACACCCCCACCAAGGGTCTGTACTACATCAACGGGAACCTGGTCAGCGAGATGAGCGACGACCAATTGGCGCGCATCCGCAACCGGGAGATCGGTTTCGTTTTCCAGACGTTCAACCTGTTGCCGCGCGCCACGTCGCTCCACAATGTGGAACTTCCGCTGATCTACTCGGGCATGCCGAGCGTCCAGCGTCTGGAGCGGGCCAAACTGGCCATGCGCCAGGTGGATCTGGAAGCGCGCATGTACCACAAGCCGAACGAGCTTTCGGGTGGCCAGCGGCAGCGTGTCGCGGTAGCCCGCGCGCTGGTCAACAACCCCTCCATTCTGCTTGCGGACGAACCCACCGGCAACCTGGATACGGCCACCGGCAACGAAATCATGGGCCTGTTCGAGCGCCTCCACCAGCAGGGGAATACAATCATCCTGGTGACGCACGCACACGATATCGCCCTGCACGCCCACCGCATCATTCACGTGCGCGACGGCAAAGTGGAGAAGGACGAACAGATCAGGTAAGCAGATCGGGCTGGCGGCTTCCACGAATGGCCGGGGATGACGGAACGTGTGTTCCGGTATTCCGCTTCTTGTTTGAGGCGCCCTAACCCAGATAGCGCTGCAAATCGTCCGTGCGATAGCCGTGCGCGTACGCCGTCTCGCGGGTAATCCGCCCAGCCCTCACCAGGTCCGCCAGCGATTGCTCCATCGTCATCATCCCCTCGGTGCGCCCCACTGAAATCTGGCTCCGCAACTGATGGTCGTCGCCCTTGCGAATCAGCGCACGCACGGCGTCGGTCGCGATCATGATCTCCACCGCCGGCCAGCGATTCACGCCGTCCACCCCCGGCACCAGTTGCTGCGCCACCACCGCCGACATCGCCAGCGACATTTGTTGCCGGATCTGCGGCTGATTCCCCGCCGGGAACGAATCCAGAATCCGCGACATCGATTGAATCGCGTCATTGGTATGCAGCGTAGAGAACACCAGGTGCCCCGTCTCTGCCGCCGTCAGCGCCGTGGCGATGGTCTCCGGGTCCCTCATCTCCCCTACCAGAATCACGTCCGGCGTCTGCCGCATGAGGCTGCGCAGCGTCACCGCGAAATCCGGCGTGTCGCGCCCCACTTCAATCTGTTCGACAATCGCGCTGCGATTGGCGTGCTGGTATTCCACCGGGTCCTCAATGGTCACCACGTGCGCCGCGCGCTTCGTGTTCACGATGTCGATCAGCGCCGCCAGCGTGGAACTCTTGCCGCAACCCGTGGGACCGGTGACCAGCACCAGCCCCTGGCGCCGCTCCGCCAGCTTCGCCAGCGACAGCGGCAGGTGCAGCGATTCGAGCGACGGAATCCGCGAAGGCAGCAGCCGTATGCTCGCCGCCAGCGTTCCTCGCTGATGATGTATGTTCACGCGGAAGCGCCCCAGGTTCTCGCGCATGAAACTCAAATCCACCGATTTGCGCTTCTGCAGCTCCTCCAACTGCGCCGGCTCCAGCAACGGCAGCACCAGGCTGCGCACATCGTCCGCCTCCAGCAACGCGCCCGAGAGCGGCGTCAAATTGCCGGTGACCCGCAGCATTGCCGGCGCGCCCGCAATCAGCAAGACGTCCGACGCGCCGCGTCCCGCCGCCGCATGCAGCAACTGGTCCAGCCACGCAGTCGATTGCACGCCGCGCACTGCCGCGTGCTTTTGGCTGGGAGCCGCCCGGTTCAGTTCAGCTACAATCTTCGATAGTTCGTTATCGTATTCGCTCATGCGCTAACCATGCCCACATCGAGACTTCTCATATTTTCCGACATCCATCATGATTGGAAGACGCTCGAACGCATCCTCTCCGTGGAGGCCGATTTCTACATCTCGGCCGGCGACCAGGTCACATGGGGCAGAGGCCTCGACCGCTGCGGCCAAATTCTGAAGACGCGCGGCGGCAAGGTCTGGGTACTCCCCGGCAACCACGAATCCGCGCCCCAAATCGCCGGGTTCTGCGATCGGTTCGGCCTGAACAGTTTCCACCAGCGCCATTTCACCGCCGGCACGCACCAGGTGGCCGGTCTCGGCTACTCCAACCCGACACCCTTCAATACCCCCGGCGAATACTCCGAGCCCGAAATCGCCGAACGCCTGGTCCCCTTCGCCGAACTCCGCCCGCTGGTCCTCGTCTGCCACGCCCCGCCCTACGGCACCGCGCTCGATCAGGTTCGTCCCGGGTTGCACGCCGGATCCACCGCCGTCCGCGATTTCATCCAGCGCTATCAACCCGCCCATTTCTTCTGCGGCCACATCCACGAAGCCGAAGGCGTCTCCATCGAAATGGGCCGGACCCGCGCCCACAACGTCGGCAAAACGGCCTATTTGTTAGAATTGGAGTGAACCGCCCATGACTTTAGACGAATTAGACCGCCAATACCAACCACTTCGCGACCAGGCCCTGGCCGTGCGGAGGTATCTTTGACGCCTCCACTCAGAAAAAGAAACTAGCCGAGACCGCGGAGCAAATCGCCGCCCCCGACTTCTGGAATCAGCCGGAAAAGAGCCAGAAGGTGATGCAGGCCCGCAAGCGCCTGGAAGAGGCCATCGCCAACGATGACCGCATACGCGGCCTCACGGAAGACCTCGATACGCTCTTCGAACTCGCCCGCGAAGGCGAACCGGTCGCGAGCGATATCGAGCGCGACCTCAAGCCCTACGCCGAGCATTTGGAGCGTCTGGAAACCGCCATGCTGCTCTCCGGCGAAAACGACGCGCGCTCCGCCATCATCACCATACATCCCGGCGCCGGCGGCACGGAAAGCCAGGATTGGGCCGAGATGCTGCTCCGTATGTACCTGCGATGGGCCGAGCGCCAAGGCTTCCCCACCGTGATGACCGACCGCCTGGAAGGTGAAGGCGCGGGCATCAAGAGCGCCACTTTTGAAGTCAACGGCGAGAACGCCTACGGTCTGCTGCAATCGGAAATCGGCGTCCACCGCCTGGTGCGCATCTCCCCCTTCGACGCCAACGCGCGCCGCCATACCTCCTTCGCCAGCGTCTTCGTCTTCCCGCAAGTGGACGACGAAATCAAAATCGATATCCAGGACAAAGACCTGCGCATCGATACCTTCCGTGCTTCCGGCGCCGGCGGCCAGCACGTCAACATGACGGATTCGGCGGTGCGCATGACGCACTTCCCCAGCGGCATCGTGGTGCAGTGCCAGAACGAGCGGTCGCAGCACAAGAATCGCGCCACCGCCATGAAGCAACTGCGCGCCAAGCTCTACGAGTTCGAACTCGACAAGAAGCGCGCGGAGACCCGCGAGACTGAGGATTCCAAACTCGGGATCAACTTCGGCAGCCAGATCCGCAACTACGTCCTGGCTCCCTACCGCATGGTGAAGGATCTGCGCAGCCGCCTCTCCATCGGCGACGTGGACCGCGTCCTCGAAGGCGATCTGGACGCGCTCATCCACGCCTTTCTGGTATGGCGCAGAACCGGCAAAATCGCCGGCGACGACAAAGACGAGATGCCGGAGTGACTCCGGATGCCAGCGTGCGGTACCGCCGCCGAACTGATTCGGGCCGGACGCCTCGTGGCCTTTCCCACCGAGACCGTTTACGGCCTGGGCGCCAACGCCCTGGACCCCGCTGCCGTGGCGCGCATCTTCGCCGCCAAGGGCCGCCCCCGCACCAGTCCGCTGATTGTCCACGTCGATTCCATTGAGATGGCGCGCACCTTGGCGTCGGAATGGTGCGCCGCCGCCGAGCTGTTGGCCCGCCGCTACTGGCCCGGCCCCCTGACCCTGGTGGTCCCCAAGCGTCCGCAAGTCCCCGACATCGTCACCGCCGGGTTGCCCACCGTCGGCCTCCGCATGCCGGCGCACCCGCTGGCGCTCGGGTTGATCCGCGCCGCCGGTGTCCCCATCGCCGGCCCCAGCGCCAACCGATTCACCGAACTTTCGCCCACCGCCGCCGCCCACATTCCCGAGTCGCTGGCCGATTACACGCTGGATGGCGGCCCGGCGCGCGTCGGCATCGAATCCACCGTGCTTTCGCTGGTGGACACGCCGACTCTATTGCGCCCCGGCGTGATCCCAATCACGGAACTGGAAGCGCTGATCGGCCCCATCGTGCAGGCCGCTGCTCCGGCGGAAGGCGCGCACGCCGCACCCGGCATGCATGCACGGCACTACCGCCCCGCGACGCCGCTCTATCTGGGCACGGTACCGCGCGCTGGGAAAGGCACTGTGTTGCGCCTGGGTCACGAAATGCCCGCCGACCCGCAGGCCTACGCGGCTGCCCTCTACGAAATGCTCCACCGCCTGGACGCCCAGGCACTGGATTGGATCGCCATCGAGCCCCCACCCGACACGCCCGAATGGGCCGGCATCCTGGACCGCCTCCGCCGCGCCGTGGTGTAGGCCATTAATGAATCCACTCCCCGCTGGACGTCTTGCTGGCGACGACACGGCGGGGCGCCGGAGCCTGGTGACGGAACGAAGCCAATTCCCCGCGTTTGCGGGTATTCCGGCCTTTTGGCTGGCGCTTCCGCTGGGTGGTCTGTAACTGTTTGAAAACACGAGCGTAACTGCGTTCCTTCGCGGTCAGAACTTGGCGCATTTCGTCGATCGCCCTGGTTTCCGGTCGGGGAGAGCTGGAGAGTTGGGCGATATAGCGGTGGACGCGGCGAATGCTCCAGACAGTGTGGATCAGGTCATTGACGTAACAACGCTCGACGATGTCAGTGGGGGCGAACCGGCGGTAGTAGTCCGCGGCGAGGGCGTCGAACTCGGCGGGGTCTTCGCCAGGGATCACCATGGCGCGAGGGTACGTTGGATGCTTATACGCTTCCATGGCTCTACAATACCCGACGGACGGGCCGGTTTCCGGGGGGCATGCCCGTGAGGGACTGAATACAAGGCGAAAATAAACTGGATGTTCGAGCAATGGACTCCGCGAGTTCACTCTCCGGGCAACCGCGAGGCATACACTGGAGTGACGAGACCATGCTGCGCCGCCATGCCATCGCGAGCCTGCTTGCCACCGGCGCGTGGGCGGGCGGGATCGACCGTTTCTTCGAGGGCGCGCACGGCGCGGCGGTGCTGGTGGACCGCAAGACGCGGCGCCTGCTCGGCGCCCATGCGCCGGCGTCGGCGGGTGGATCGGCGGCGCCCCCGGGCTCGACCTTGAAACCGCTGGTGCTGAACGCGCTGCTGGAGCGCGGCCGATTGCGGGCCGGCGACGGATTTCCCTGTGCCGGCGATCTGCGCCTCGAAGGGCGGCGCTTCGACTGCTCGCATCCGCCGCTGCCCGCCCCGGTGACGGTGCGCACGGCGATCGCGTATTCCTGCAACTGCTTTGTGGCCCACTGCGCGTCGCGATTTCGCACCGGCGAACTGGCGTCGCTAATGGAGCGATGGGGTCTCGCGTCGCGTACCAACTGGTTCGGCGAGCGGGAAGGCGCGGGCCGGGTGTGGAACGCGCCCTCGGAATTGCAGTCGCTGGGCGAGGACGGCGTGCTGGTGACGCCGGCGTCGCTCGCCATGGCGTATTGCCGCCTGTTGCCGCGGGCCGCTCCGGCGGTGCTGGCGGGGATGGCGGACGCGGTCTCATTCGGCACCGCACAGCGGGCGCAAGTGTCAGGGCTGAACGTGGCGGGGAAGACGGGCTCCGTGCGGACGCCGGCAGGCGCGTATCTGGCGTGGTTCGCCGGTTTCACGGATGGCGCGGTAGTGACGGTGATGCTGCAGGCGCGGTCGGGCGGAGCGGACGCCGCCCCCATCGCCGGGCGCATCCTGGAAGCCCACTGGAAAGGCCGGTTGTGAGACTGCCCGAAATTGCGGCCCCCCAGGCCCCGCCTCACGCCAACGAGCGCCCTGCCGCGCAGATACGGACTCGCATTTCGAGGAAACCGCTCCCTCACGGTCGCGGCTCTGATCTGAGCCGCGCGCGTCAGCAAGCGGCTTCCCGATGCGGTGGTGGATTTCTGAAACGGCGTACTTTGTGGCATTGGGCTGTGAGGGGGTTCCTCGCGGCGCTAGTCTGTTCGTCGTTGGCGGCGGCCGCGCCCGGAACCCTGAAAGTGCGTGTCAAGTCGGCCACCATCGATATGCCGCTGGAGCAATATGTGGCGGCGGTGCTGGCCGGAGAATGCAACACGTTCCGCAGCGACGAAGGCATCAAGGCGATGGCAGTGGCGGCGCGTTCCTATGCGATGAACCTGCGCGGGCGGCATGCGGCGGAAGGCTACGATCTCTGCGCCACCACGCATTGCCAGCGGGTGGCACTGGACGCGGTCACGCCGCGGCTGGCATCGCTCGCCGCGCAGACCGTGGGGGATCTCCTATGGTTCGAGGGCAAGCCGGCATTCGCGTGCTATTCGCGCCGTTGTGGCGGGAGCACGGAGGACGCCGCGGCGGTGTGGGGCGGCATGCGCGCACCCTTCCTGCGGAGTCATGCGGACCCGTATTGCGCGCGGCAGCCGGGAGGCGAATGGCACTGGAGCGCGCCCGCGGCGGAGATTGCGGCGGCGCTGGGCAAATCGCAATTGCGCGGGCCGCCGGAATTGGACGGCATCGCCATCGCGCAGCGGACCGGCTCGGGGCGGGCGCGGGTGCTGGCGCTGGTGGGCACGGGCGAGCAGGTGCGTATCTCGGCGAGTTCGTTCCGTTTCGCCATCGGCCGCGCGCTGGGATTCAACACGGTGCGCAGCGATCAGTGGTCGGTGGCAAGAGTGGGCGGGCACGGTGCTGGGGCTGACGGCGCGCGGGTTGGTGTGGCGGCGCCTCGGCGGCGAGGTGGTGGAGCTGAGGACGACGCAACCGGAGCGTGACGGCACAGTGCTGGCGGCGGCGGAACGGCAAGTGAAGGAGATCGCGGACCAATACGGGTGGACCCTGCCCGGTAGCGTCGAGATCCGCGCGTACCCGGATGTCGCCACCTTTCGCAATGCGACGGGCGAGCCCGGTTGGGTGGCGGCGCGTACCTCGGGGCGGCGAATCCACTTGCAGCCGGCGGCAGTCCTGCGCGCCCGCGGCGCGCTCGATGCCACCATTCATCACGAACTGCTGCACGTCTTCGTGGAGGCGCAGGCGGCGCCTGGAATCCCGGTGTGGTTTCGTGAAGGGCTGGTGGGATATCTGGAGCACCCCGTGAAAGCCGGCCCGGCGGATGCCGGGGACAGCGGCCTGCGCCAGCGGGAAGACGCCGCCCGCGCGCGCCGTGCCTACGCCGCCGCGGCACAAAAGGTGGCAGGCCTGGTGCAGCGGCATGGCGTCCCCGCAGTATTGGCCTGGCTCAAGAGCGGCCTCCCTCCCGGCACACAGTAGCGGCCAGCGGGCCGGAACGCTCTACACTTTCGGCAGTTCGTACCCGGCGCGATACTCTTTACGCAACAGCTTGTTGGCTTCCGCGTCGCCGAACTTCTCCGTCTTCGGGTCGAAGCGCACGTCGCGTCCCAGTTTGTACGATACGTTGCCCAGGTGGCAGAGCATGGTGCTCAGCCTGCCGATCTCCACATCCGCGTTGGGCCGCTTCCGGCTCTTCACCGCCGCCAGGAAATCAGCCTCGTGCGACTCGTCGCCCGCCTTCGTCTGTTCCACCTTGCCGTCTCTCCAGTGGACCTCCCACCGGTCGTTGAGCGCCAGCACGGTGGCTTCCGTCCCGTAGAACGCCGTGGCGAAATCGGCGGGACCGCCCGCAGTCTTCGGCCCGATGCGGGGCGCCGTATGCGGCGATAGATAATCGGTAGCGAAGCTGCGCAACTCGAAGTTGAGCATCATGTCGCCGTAGTCGTAGCTCACAATCTGCGTATCGGGCACTTCTTTGGCGTCGTTCAGCCAATAGATGCCACCGGTGGCCGAGATACGCTTGGGCAGGCATTTGGGCCCGTCGAATCCGCGCATCAGTTGAATGGCCCAAATGGCCGCATCCAGCACGTGAATGCCCTGGTTGCCGATCTCGCTGTTGCCGTAATCCCAGAAGTACCGCCAGATGTAGTGGAAGCGATTCTCATTGAACGGACGGCTGGGCGCGGGACCGAGCCAGCGATCGTAATTCACGCCCATGGGCGGCGCGCCATCCGCCGGTTTGCCGATATCGATGCGGATCTGGTTGATCCACGCCTTGATCAGCGGGACTTTGCCGATGTTGCCGGACGCCACGAATTCCGCCGCGCTCTTGAAGTGGGCCATGCTGCGGCGCTGCGTGCCTACCTGCACCACGCGATCGTGCTTGCGCGCGGCATCGCGGATGACTTGCCCCTCGTGAATCGTCTGGCAGAGCGGCTTCTCGACATACACGTCCTTTCCCGCCTGGCAGGCGAGAATCGCCATCCGCGCGTGCCAGTGATCGGGGGTCGCAATCACCACCGCGTCGATTTCCTTGCCCGGCTTGCCGCCTTGCGCTTTGGCAATATCGGCCCCGGTCTTCTCCAGCACTTTGGGGTCGAGATCGCAGAAGGTCTTAAAGCGAGCGCCAGCCTTGATCGCCCGCAGCGCGTCGCCATTGCCCTGATTGCGCCCGCCGATCAGCGCCAGCGTGACCTTCTCGTTGGCCCCCATCGCGGCGGGATTGAGATTGACGAATCCGCCCGCCATCGCCGCCTTGAGGAATGTCCTACGATTCTGCATGATGTCTCGCTCCCTTCCGGGGCCAGCATATCACGCGGCGGCGTGCGATCACCGATGATGTCACCGAGAGGCACTATGAACTATGATGCGATGCGGACGCGATACCGTCCGGAGCGAATCGCGTGTATGATCTCTGTTACGGAAACACCGTGCCAGGAGGTAGAGATGACGTCCCAGGAGTTGCTGAGTTTTCTGAACGGGCTAGGCACCGATCTGGATCAATTGAACGCCAGCCAAAAGCGGCTGCACGAAAGTGCCCAGCGGCTGATGCGGATGTTGCAGGATCAAGCGCAGGTACTTGCGTCGACCAAGCAGATGCAGGAGACGCAGATGAGCTTCAACCTTCAGTACCTTCAGCTTCAGAACTCGATGCAGAATGAGAACCGGCAGTTTACGATGATCAGCAACACCATGAAGACGAAGCACGAGACGGCGAAAAACTCGATCAGCAACGTTCGTTGACGGAACGTGCGCTGGCGCACGGGCGAATGAAGTGTGAGTCTCCGGCTGATTGAGGGTGGGGTGGGATGTGGGGATTGAACCCACGACTTCCAGAACCACAATCTGGCGCTCTACCGACTGAGCTAATCCCACCACAAGGGACTTTTCCATGATATCAAGGCTGCGCGAGCGGAGCAAATGGGCGCATAATAGGACTCATCTATCTGAAAAGGAGCAGTCCATGAGAGCTCTCATTCTTGGCGCCGCCCTCTGCGCCGCCGCGTTGGCCGGTCCCCAGGACGCCGCCATTGAGAAGGCCGTCCTCGAAGTCAACGCACAGATGACGCGCGCCGCCGAAGACCACGATATCGACCGCCTCTTCAGCTTCATGCTGGCCAACGACCGCGGGTCCATCATTCAGAGCGGTAATCTCTTCCAGACACGCGAAGAGGCCCTGGCTACGGTCAAGCGGAATTTCCAGGGCGTCGCCGCCATCAAGTACCGCTGGAAGAGGCAACTTGTCACCGTGATCTCGCCAACCATGGCGCTGCTGGTGTGCGACGGCGAATCCGAGGTCCGCACCGCCCAGGAGCCACCCGCAACCTTCGTCACGCCCTTCGCCCAAACCGTGCTTTTCATGCTGACCGATGGAAAGTGGAAAGCGCTCCACGCCCACAACTCGGCCGTGCCGCGTTAAGCGTGGGACAGACGATCGTTTTTTGTC
>JAPKZC010000866.1 GCA_026394025.1 Candidatus Solibacter sp. | reverse complement strand
GCTTCACTGCTCGCTGCGCTTCAATCTGATATGGTTTCTTCATAGCGACTCTCCTTTTCTCGGCAAAAGAAAATTGCTCTCAGCCTATCAAAAGGCTTCGAGCGGGGAGTCGCTACTTTCTACGATCTACCGGGCATTCCCGAGCAGGCTGCGGTGGCTGCACAACCAGCAGTGGTTCAGTAATCACCACTGCCAAACACGGGCTGGCTCCCGAGCGACAACGCCACGCGGCAGGCGATCTCGGCTTCGACGAAAGGTCCGACCGATTTAGGGTCGGCCTCCGACACCTTCGGGAAAGCGCGACAGGCTATGACATCTCCGCATGATTAACCGAAGTTCGGCCTTCCGAAGTATCACCGAGGTCGCACCTGTCCCCGATTGCGTAGCCTACGAGAGGCCACGCTTCCTTTGGGAACTGCACGGCGAATTGTCAGATACCGCCCGCCCAGCTCAATGGCGCCAGACGCCCCAATCGCCCTAGCTGCTTCACTGGACTTATCGTATTCCACAAATCCGAACCCTTTGACGCAATTGGTTCCCGGATCTTTCGGAATCTTCACGTCGACCACCGTTCCGTAGGCGGCCATAGCCTTCATCAGATCATCCTCGGAACTGTCCTGTGACAGATTAGCCACAAACACTCTTGAGTAGTCGGACTTATCATCCAAAGCCGCACGGACGGCCCTGAGTGGGGGAGTTGATGACGCCTGCGGAGCGTTTCTCGGACGTGGTGGTGACTGTCGGTCGGCATCGCTTGGGGAGTGTTTATCAGAGGACCGAGGCCCTCCAGGGAGGTGGATGGCAAAGCGCGGTACGTGTTTGACTGGTATGTTCTGCTTCTTCGCGTAATTACTGGCGCTCGGCTTACTCCTTACGGTTTCAAGAATACCTAGCCGCACAAGCGATTCAAGAAGCTGGCGGTAGATCTCCGTGTCCACGATCCCGACAGCGTCCCATATCTCCTTAGGCGATATCACGTGTCCATTGTGACCCAGTAACACAACCGTCTTCTGCTCGCGGGTAAGGCTGCAGTTCGCGAATGCATCGAGCCATAGCTTCTGGTCTCGCGTGTACGTGTACTTATGGTGTAGCGTGATGCTGAATATGTTGTTGTCGGTAAAAAGGTCAGGAGGAGTTAGGTCGTTCGACTTCATCAGCTCGAACATACGTCGCATTCCCTCACCAAGCTCACGCATATAGCCGACTTCTCGAAGCACGCGGCTGACAAGAGAATTACGAGATTGATGCAGGCCTCGCAAGCGGCTGAGATCTTCCAGCTTTATGGCGGACATCAGCCCACCAGGGTTGATAATTTCTAGTCGGTCAGTGTAAACCCGCACCTCAATGCCCCGGCCTTCAATACTGTAGTCACGATGAGCAATGGCATTGACCAATGCCTCGCGGCACGCGAGTTCCGGATACATGATCTGCGAGCGAAACACAGCATCCTTGGAGAAACGGGTTTCGGTGAGGTGCGGCCGCAACAACTCCCAACTCGCCTCGACCAGAGAGACAATATTGGTAGTGACCTCTTCATCTACAAGGACATTGTAGCTCTCGCCCGTCTTTAGCTCCGTGCCCTTGATCTGTAGTACACGAACCTGCAGTCGAGGGTGCCACTTGTTTGGCTGATGAGCAAAGAGTAGCAGAGCCGCACGGCGCAATTTCAACTGATAGCCGTCGAATTCGGCCAATTCGAGATGCTGTAACAGCTTTTCATTACTGATTCCATTTGCAGTGTCGGCGGCGACCTTCGCGACAAGTACTTGATCGAGATCTGAACCTTGCGCACCGTCAACGAATGAGCGATCATACTCACGTGAAGTAACCTCGGCCCGAGACAGTGTAATCTGCTCGCTTGGAATGGGGAACTGACTCCAGGTCCTTGCGTTGCAGGCACTTACCTTCCGATGTCAAATGGACGTACTTGGCGCCCTTCGGCACCGAGAAGTAAAGGACGCGCTCCCCTTTGTAATCAACCAAGACAGTGTGCGGCTGAGGAAGCGGCGTGTCCTTGTGGACATGTGTATTCGGTGCTCGCCGCAGCATCTCAATCACCTCAGGCTTGTAAGAAAGCCCGGTGACATCCCTACCGTCTTCGACCCCGATAAGAAGTTCCCCGCCATCAGCGTTTGCAAAGGCGACCAACGTCTTTGCGATGTCCTCACACACGGCCTTTGGATCGCGGGGCTTTCGGTTGTTAGGGGGACCTTCAAACGCACTCTTAAACTCTCGGAAGTGGCTCTCGCCAAGTTCTATCGCGATGGCGAGGCGGTCCGAAACGCGAAGAATATCAGGGTCCATATCGCTAATTGTACATAATGGCACCCAACGGAAAGGATCGCGGAATTTTCAGCGCACCTCTCCCACTTCTGTTTATCCAGCTCCGGTTCGTGGCAGAACTCCCCTTTAATCTGCGCGTGGAAATCTCGCTGGACTTTTCCGGCGTCGCCTGCCCCATCACCGAACTTGTCGAGTCTGGCGCCGGCCCCGTGCCATCTTCTCGCGCTGCTCCCACGTCCGGATGGAAGCGAAGGGGCACGCCCTCGACGGCATCGCCACGTGCCAGCGCGAGGCGGATGACAAGCGGAAGGAAGACGCCGAAGGGCGTGAGCAGTACGCCACATCTTCGGTACCAGCCACGGTTCAGTAATCGCCCTTCCCCGGCGGCGCCATAGCCCCCAACGGACGGCCGCTGAAAACGCGAAGGTGCAACCGTACGGCAGGTGGCAGCCCTCGATGACACGAGCACCCAGAGCGCAAGATCGTCAGCGTCCAATTGCTTGGGCGCGAAGGCCGAGCGCCTCGAACAGCGACGCTAGGCCGCGCTCCCCGAAATAGTCGGACCATTGCAAGCGCGAAAGCCGAGCAGGCACCGCGCAGTTATCCAATCGCAAAGGAAGCAAGAATACTGCCCCTTCTGGTTTCTCGTCCGCCAAGTCAAGAGCAATCCGGAGCTCTTTCTGAAAGTAACCCTCCTTCGACACCGAGTTCGTTGAAAGGCAAACGATGACAGCGTCAGTTCGACGGACCGCTTGGTCGATTTCCAATCGCCAATCCTGACCGGGCAGCAGATTGACTTCGTCAAACCAGACGTCTATTCCCTCGCCACGCAGCTTCCAAAACAGTTCTCGAACTGTTGTTTTGTCCGCCGAAGTGTGAGAAAGAAAGACAGAAAGAGCGCGTGGAGGGGACCCCAACCGCGAACCGACCCAAAGCCAACGACTCGGCAAGTTCTTGGCCGAAGGTGTCAGCTCTTGAGTATCTCGCGCTTGGATTTCTGGCGAGCGCTCTCAACAGCGTTCGTTCCGCGGCCGGAGGCAGGTCAGGACGATAACGACGAGGCGTCGGAACCCAGGATGGGTTTAGCTGATCGCCATATCTCCCGAGAGAATCTTCCCCCGGCTGGCGTCCCGTCAAGATGCAGTACGCGATGGCACCAAACGAGTAGATGTCACTCTGCTCACTGGTGATCCCGAGGTATTGTTCAGGGGGCCAGAACGCTGTGGCGCCGTGCTGATTAGGGCTCGTCAGCAAATAAGTGGGTCAAGTTCTTGGAAGTAACCGGTAGTTCCAATCACCGTGAAAGGTTTCTCTTTTGAGTCTGAGCTCGGCCATCTGCTTGTCCGAAACCTTGAGCCCAGCGGGATAGGCGTTGGTGTCGAGTTGGCTTTGCACGGCCAAGCCGGCCGTCGTCGTGGTGGCAGCAATCAGATTGATGATGACCTCATGGCTGACCAGCGGCTTCCCGCGCCAGTTCTGGCTGATGAAAGAGAATAGGCGATGCTCGATCTTGTTCCACTTGCTGGTGCCGGGACGCAGATGACAGACCGAAATCTCAAGTCCGGTTTCATCGGCGAGCTTCTGTAACTCCCATTTCCACAACCGGACCCTGGCGCCGTTGCTTCCCCCCGAATCGGCGGTGATCAGAAGACGCTTGGCCCGCGGATAGCCGGGGCGGCCCATCCAGCGCCACCAGCGACGAATGCTCTCCACCGCGAACGCCGCCGTGTCGTGGTCCACGCCCACGCTCACCCAACCCATATTTCGCCCCAAGTCATAGACGCCATACGGAGCCACCTTGCCTTTGTCCGGCTCGCGGATTTCAGAGTCGTGGACGCGAACGGGTTCCGGCTGCCCCTGGGGCTGCCACTCCCGCCCGCCATTCTTGAAATCACCCACCAGTTCCTTCTTCTTGGTGTCCACCGAGATCACCGGTTCGCCCTGCTTCAGATAGCGCCGCGCTCTGCGGTTGATGTACTCGAACTGCGTATCGCGGTCCGCATGCTGGCTTCCCTCCAGCGTCTTCTGATTCGCTTGCAGGCTGTAGTCCATCGCATGGAGCAGCTCGGCCACGGTTTGATGACTGACCGCGTGGCCTTCCTGCTGCAGTTCCTCCGCCAATCTCCGCACACTCTTGCACGTCCAGCGCAGCGGGGATTCCGGATCGCCGCGCGTGACGGGGTCCACCAAACGATCAAGGTCCTGGACCAGCCGGGGATCCTTGTCCGCACTTCGCTTGCGTCCTGCACCTTTGCGCCGAACGCGAACGGCCGTCGAGCGAGCATCGTGGGGCGATTCGGGCTGACGCAGTTCCTTCATCCCCTCGGTGATGGCCCGCCGAGAGACCCCCGTCGCGCGTGCCACCATGGTGACTCCTCCGTACCCGATCGCTTCGCTCTCGGCGGCCGCTACCAATCGCCTCATCCTCTCGTCCAAGAACCGCGACAGCGAACGGAAACGGTGCTGAATGTCGGTGGCGCTCACTAGCACCAGTATAAAACAAAACAGACTGAACTTGTTTCAGTTATTCTCTGACACACCCTAAGCCAAGACGAACGCGC
>JAPKZC010000746.1 GCA_026394025.1 Candidatus Solibacter sp. | reverse complement strand
TCGCACGGTGAGGATTCGGGAGCGGGTGGAGAATCTGACGGCCTGGGACCGCCCGATCGGCTGGACGCAGCACGTTACGTTGGGGCCGCCCTTTCTGGAAAAGGGAGTGACCGAATTTCGCGCGTCGGCGACGCGGTCCAAGGTGTCGGAAAGCGATTTCGGCGCGGACGACCCGCTGCGCACGGCGGCGGAGTTCGATTGGCCCATGGCGCCGCGTCGCGACGGAGGCAGCATAGATCTGCGGGTGCTCACTAGTGCCGCATCCTCGTGCGCCTTCACCACGCACCTGATGGACCCGGCGCGCGAGCACGCATACTTTGCGGCTTTCGCTCCCGCCGCGCGGCTGGTGTTCGGGTACGTGTGGAAGCAGGCCGATTTCCCGTGGATGGGCATCTGGGAAGAGAACTGTAGCCGTACGCACGCGCCGTGGAACGGCAAGACGCTGACTCGCGGCATGGAATTCGGCGTGTCACCGATGCCGGAATCGCGGAGGCAGATGGTGGATCGCGGCCAACTGTTCGGCGTTCCGGCATATCGCTGGCTGCCCGCCCAGGCTGCCCTGGAAGTGGAGTATTGCGCGGTGATGACCAGAGCGGACGGGATTCCGGAAACGCTTGAGATGCCGCTAGATTGAGGTTCGCCGGCCGAACCGCACCGGGGGCGTGGACCATCCATTCGGGCGGTATGCTAAACGTAGTGAAAGCCGGCGCAGCCCGGCCCCAGCTTCCAGGTGCGCCGGATGACCCGCAACGACGTGCCGTCCGGCAAGGGGCAATGCGATATCCGGGTCCAGGTGGGTGGCGAGGTCGAAGTTACGGTGCGGGGCGACCGGGTCACCTTTCGCACTATCGCCGGGCTGGACCCGCGCGATGACCGCAGCGAATGCAATGCCCCCCTGCCCGACCGCGCCATGCAGGGTTTCAGCTTCGAAGCCACGGAGAAGCGCGATGAGATTCGCCTGCTGGAGGAACCCTCGCGCCGCAACCGCTTCGCCGCTATCGTACTCATCCGCAATGCCTCCGGAGGCCAGGGAGGCCATCATTTCCGCCTGAGCTGGGCGATGACCGGCGGCCGCCCGGCCTCGCGCCCCAATGACGATTTCAGCCGGTCCGACGGGGGTCCGGGTTTCAGTTGGAATAATACCGTGAGCTTTCGCGGTAAGGGACGCGGCACGGCGTCCACGAACAACTCCGGCGAAACGCGCCTGGGCGAGGTGACCATCGAGATTGACCGCGGCGGCAAACTTCTGGCGAGCTTCCGCACCGATGGCCGCGGCCAGCCGCTCTCCTTCACCGGCCAGGTTCTGGCCAGCGAAGGTGGCCGATGGAAAGCCGATGTGATGTCCGGCGACCGCCGCCTGCGCGGCCCCATGTGGATCTCAGTGGACGAGCGCCGCCAGGTCAACAGCGTCACCCTGGAAGCCACCGATGGCCGCGACCGTATGCGTCTGAACTGGGACCGCCGTTAACCCCAGGGTTGCCGTCCAGAAAGTTCCGAATAGTTTTCACGGTCAAGAAACCTGACTGATTTCAAATATTCATACGAATTGCATTGACTTATTCTTCAATTGGATCCTATTCTGTACTCATAGTTCATTTTTTCCGGCTTTTTGGGTTCCCCGCTTCGAAGGTACTGTCTTCGAAATCGGGCGCCGACTTGGCCCGTATTCTTTGGCCCGCCTCTTGCCGGCTCTTGTGAGCTCGCGTAGGCCCAAATTGGGAGGGATCCATGAATCAGATCAGCGCCTCTGCAATCGGGGCCGCCGATGATTTCGTCGCTGTGTCGGTTTTTCCGAAACACGAAGATCACGCGGTCTTGCGAAGTATTTTCCGTTCCTCGGACCGGCCGCTTTGTCCCGGTTCCAGTTGGGCATTGAAAGCCTGCACGACCTTGGATGAGGCCCTGCTCATTTTGAAAAAGGGCGGTATTCCGCTCGTTTTGTGCGAGTGCGATTTGCAGCCGGGTTCCTGGAAAGAGCTGCTGTCCGCGATGGAGGCTCTACCCGATCCTCCCTACCTGATCGTAACCTCCAGACATGCCGACGACCGGCTGTGGGCGGAGGCCTTGAACCTCGGCGCCTACGATGTGCTTCCGGCGCCTTTCGATGCCGCGGAAGTGATGCGAACACTCAGCGTCGCGTGGTTGCGTTGGAACGATCGGGAGAAGCCCCAAGCGTCGAGATTGGCGAAATCCGCAGCCTGAGACCGTGGGTGACCGATACCCGCAAGTAAGGGTGACCGCCCCTACAAAGGACCATTTGAATTGTCCTTATTGCATGGCGTATTCTTACTCAAATGGCTCAAAAGCGTGTCTGTCTCACCTGCTTGAACAAAGGGTGCGTAGCTCAATGCCGCTTCCCTAAACCAGTAACCGGACCCACCGCGCCGAAGCCCGCCGCATAGCAACCAAGGCGGGCTCCATGGCAAGACTTTACCGCAGTGCAAGGGTTGCTTTCTTGTCGCTGCGGACCGCCGGAACCAGCGCGCGGACCGCCCAGGATGTCGCAGCGGAGGAAATCCACTGGTCGTGATCGTAGGGAAAACCGCTTTGGAAATAGGGCTGGAACTTGGGCGCCCGGCTGCGCACATACCAGGAGCCGTCCTCCCCTTGCGTGTCCATGAGGAATTTCACACCCTTTTGGTAAACCGGGTCGGATGCCGTGAGCACTCCCGCCTCCATCAGGGCGGACAGGGCCTCTCCCGTGGCGTAGGCATCGCTCGCCGGATTGCGATTCTGGCTCCAACCGCCGTCGGCATGCTGCGCGCCGGCCAGGGTTTTCCCCAGCGCGCTGACCTGGGCCGCGTTGCCGCCCGCCCAATGGAGTCCGAGAATCTGCATCGCCGCCTCATCGTTGGTGGCAGGTTTTGCGTTCGCCAGATAGGTGCGGGCGCGCGAGATCCTCAGGTCGAGATCCATCTTCATGGCTGGAGAGCCGAAGACCTGCATCGCGCGGATCGCCATCGCGGTCCGCGCCATCGCCCCCTCTTCGAGCGGCGCGCGGGAAACCCCGCCGGACCACCAACTGCCGTCGTGCCGCTGGCTTTCCGCGATGTAGGCCACGATGGCGTCCGTCAGCGGGCTGGCGGGATAGCGCTCGCTGGCCAGCCCCATCAGTTTCCAGGTAGGCCCGTCCGTCGCTCCGCCAATCGGCGCGCGTTCCAGCATCGATTGATTGAAGTACAGGCTCTCGCCTTCCATCATCTTCACGGAGCCCTTGGCGGCCGATTCGTCCACGTGGATGCCGGCAGCGCGTGCGGCCGCCACGGCCACTGCGGCCGCCGGTTGATGATGACAGCCGACGCAGCCCGATTGCTTAAAGAACTCCATCGCCCCGCGCTGCAAAATCGCGGCGCCATTTTCCACCGCATGGCTCACCGTCCGCTCACCTGCCGGTTTGGTCCGCGGTGGACTATACGGCACGCCCTCCCGAGCCCCCGCCGCCGTGAGAGCCGCGATCACCTCTTGGCTGCCGAACTTCCCGGCCCAATCGAGAGCCGTTTCGCCCGCCGAACTCCTGGCGTTGACCTCCGCGCCGCCTTTCAGCAGCAACTTTACCACTGCCGGGTTTTGCGCCTCGGAGGAGACCGCGAACTGGATCGCCGTCATGCCCCGAATATCGGCGTCGTTCACTTTGGCGCCGGCATCGAGCAGGGTCTTCACCAGGTCCGGTGCGCAGTAGGTGGAAGCCAGCATTAGCGGCGTTAGCTTGATGAGTTGAATCTTGCCGAACTTCACTTCGCCGCCACGCGTGTTGGCCGTGTTGACGTTGGCCCCCTTCGACAGGAACAGTTTCACTGCCTCCAGGTTGCAATTGCTCGCCGCCGCGGACAGTGGTGTGTAGCCCTCGCCGTCCGCGACATCCGCGCCCGCGCCCTTGGCAAGGATGAGTTTGACGCTGTCGGAATTGTCCGCCCAGGCGGCGGCGGTGAGCGCGGTGTTGCCCTCTTTGTCCTTGGCGTCCGGGTCGGCACCCTTGTCGAGCAGCAGTTTGACCGTCGCCGCACAGCCGTCGCATCCAGCCGCGATCATCAGCGGCGTGCGCCCCAGTTTGCTATGCGCGTTGACGTCGGCGCCTTTCTCCACCAGCATCCGCGCTTTTTCGGGATTCCCCGCGCCAAGAATTAGCGCCGTAGCCTCCAGGTCATTCCTGGCGTTCACATCGGCGCCGCTCCCCAGCAGCAGCCTGACTGCTTCCGGGCTGCCAAGCGCGGCGGCGTGCATCAGCAGCGTACTGCCCCGCTGGTCGCGCGTGTTCACTTGGGCGCCCTTCGCGAGGCTCGCTTTCAGAGATGCCAGATCGTTGTTCCGGATGGCCTGAATCAGCTCATCCGCGGGACTTTGGGCGCCGGCGACGGCACACAAGCACGCCGCAACGCCAAACAGACAGAGTTTTCTCATGGTGGAAGGCCCTCCTCCTTCTCGTGGGGCTAGTATATCCCAATCCGCATCCGCGTTACAGTGGAGTGATCCGGACAGGGAGATCATCCATTGGCAGCAGCCGCACGCAATAGCGAGGCCGGCGACATCATCGCCGCACCTACAGGCCCGCTCGTTGTCCCGGCGGTTGTCTCTAGCGCCGCGCAGCCCATGCTCTCGCTCGTCGTGCCCACCCTGAATGAGAGCGAGAATATCGCCGATTTTCTGGCCGCCGTCCGCGAGACCCTCGACTTGGCCCTACCCGGCCAATACGAGGTCATCGTGGTGGATGACGATAGCGCGGACCGCACCTGGGAAATCGCCGCGCGTCTGCGCGAGGGCTTCCCCGAACTGCGTGTGGTGCGCCGCCAGAACGAAGGCGGCCTCGCGGTCGCGGTGATCCGCGGTTGGCAGGTGGCGCGCGGGCAGATGCTGGGCACCATCAATGCCGATTTCCAGCATCCCCCGGACGTTCTGGGCCGTCTCCTGGAGCGCCAGGCCGGCGCCGACCTGGTGGTGGCCACCCGCCACGGCGATGGCGGCGGCCTGGGCGATTGGGGTCTAGCCCGCCGGATCAGTTCCTGGGGCGCCGCCCAGATTGGCCGCTGGCTGCTGCCGCAGGTTTACGCCCGCGTTTCGGACCCGTTGAGCGGTTGCTACCTGGTGCGCCGCGAAGCCGTCGCCGGCGTCCATCTCCGGCCACTAGGCTATAAGAGCCTGATGGAACTTCTGGTCCGCGGCAACGTGGGCGAAATCCACGAGTGCGGATACGAAATGCGCAAGCGCGTCCGCGGCCAAAGCAAGGTCCGCGCCCT
>JAPKZC010000056.1:2567-3788 GCA_026394025.1 Candidatus Solibacter sp. | reverse complement strand
CTCGGCCGGCATGCGGACTTCGAAACCGACTTGCGGCAGCACCTGGCCGAACACACGGCAGTGGGCGGGAGATTGCGGCGTCTCGGGGAGCGGCACGGCGACAGCCACGGTTATCTGGTTGTTGGTGAGGCTGCGCAGGTCGGCGCAGCCGGTCACGGGTTTATTCTGCGCGCACAGGACGCTCGCGGCGGCAAGCATGGCCGGAAGAATTCGCATGGGTCGATTTTAACGCTTCGCCGGTAGAACCGTCACAAAAGGAGACTGGGGAACGTATTATAGGGGCAGAACCACGCACGGTGACCGGCAAGAGCGGGTACATTCGAGCGCAAAGGACAATACAGCATGCAACGAGCGATTCTGGGTGCCGGTTTAATTATTTTCACTTCCTGGGCCGCCTTCGGGCAAGCCGCGGCGGAGTCTCCTACATTCGAGGTGGCCTCGGTGAAACCGGCCGAGCCGCCGCCCGCCGGGATGATGCGGGTCATGATGCGTGGCGGGCCAGGCACCGCGGATCCCGGGCAACTTACCTATTCGAATGTCTCGTTGAAGAACGTCCTGATGAACGCTTACGGGGTCATGGGATATCAGATCAGCGGTCCGAAATGGCTGGACAGCGAGCGCTTCGACATTGTGGCCTTTCAAACTGATGCTGCAGGATCTGCTGGCGGAGCGCTTCAAGCTGGTACTGCATCACGAGACGAAGGAACTGCCGATGTACGCGCTGGTGGTGGGTAAGGGCGGTTCGAAGCTGAAGGAGTCGGTGGACGATGGCGCCGCGGCATCCGGCGGTTCGGCGCAGGGTGGGGCCGCGGGCTCTGGAGGACCGTCGGCTTCCGCGCCAACGCCACCGCCTCCGCCTCCCGGGAGTGACGGGGCGGGACCTGTCCGCCTCAGAATCGGCGCGGATGGCGTGCCGCAGCTTCCGCCGGGTGCGATGAGAGGCGGCCTGATGATGATGATGGGAAACGGGCGGATGAATCTGGTAGGCAACGGGCAGCCCATCGCGGCACTGGTCGAGATGTTGGGCAATCAGATGGGGCGTCCGGTGGTGGATGCCACTGACTTGAAAGCCAAGTACGATCTCAAGCTGGATTTCGCTCCGGAAGGCATGAATGGGCCGATGGGCATGATGCCTCCTCCGCCCGGGCACGAGGGCGGACCCGGCGGCGCGCCGATGGCCAGCACTCCGGATAACGCCGGTCCTTCCATCTTCACGGCGCT
>JAPKZC010000056.1:0-2531 GCA_026394025.1 Candidatus Solibacter sp. | reverse complement strand
TGGGGTTGAAGCTGGAGCAGCGGAAGGGCCCGGTGGATCTGCTGGTGATCGACCGACTGGAGAAGGTGCCGATCGAGAACTAGGCACGCCGGAACATTGCCGCGGAGAATTGCGTACTTTGTGTCGGAGGCACTCCGATGTACTGCACCCAATGTGGCGTTGAACTTCGAGCCGATGACCGCTTCTGCTCGCGTTGCGGGAAGCGAACCGGCATTGGCAGGATGGAAACCAGCGCGCGTCCGCTGATGCTGGACAAGCGCAGCAAGAAGATCGGCGGAGTCTGCGCCGGGTTCGCGCGGTACATGGAAGTGGATGTGATTCTGGTACGCACGCTGTGGCTCGCGCTCGCGGTCACCACCGGCGTGGGATTCCTGGCCTACTTTGCGGCCTGGCTGATCATGCCGAGCGACTACGGACAGGCGCCGCGGACGGCGTTCGTGCCGGGTCCGCAGACCACCTGACGCCGGCTCACCCGATTTCGAGAATCAAGGGGGAATGGTCGGAGACCTTCTGCTCGCGTTCGACATGTGAGTAGCGGCAGGCGGTGATGAGCGGCAGCAGGCTTGGGGTGGCGAAGGCGTGGTCGAGGCGGAAGCCGCTGGCGGGGGCTCCACCCCTCGGCAGGGAGTACCAGGTGTACTCAGCGGCATCGCCGTGGAAGTGGCGCCACACGTCGATCCATCCCAATGCCGACAGGCGGGCGAAATGTTCGGCGCACACGAAGGTGGACCCGGCTTCATCCACCAGGGGCATCCCGGTATTGAAATCGCCAATAAACAGGAACGGTTCCCCGATGCGGGCTTCGGCCGCCGCCAGCAGAGCATCCCAGAATCGCGTCTTGGCCGCGCCTTCGGGTTCCTTGGAGCCGGGAATGGCGGTGAGGATATGGATCACACCGAAGCCGAAGCCCTGCTGGGGCAGATCGACATCCAGCCAGCGGACGGCGTTTTCGGGCGGAGCGGTGGAGGGGCGGTCGCAGCGCAGGGGCGGTCGCGAAAGGACGCAAATGCCGTTGTCGATGCCGGCGGGGCTGCTGGAGGCGATGTGCGGCCAGCCATTGGCGGCGAAGGCCTGGCGGAGGGCCATGCCGGGTCTGGCGCGAAATTCGGTGAGGGCGATGATGTCGGGATTGTGATCGGCGATGGCGCTGACAATGCGGACATCGCGCGTACCGCCGCCGTGTTGAATATTCCACGAGAGAAGTTTCATGCCGTGGGTGGCTGATCACGTATTACAACACAGTGCCCAACTCAATGCAGGGGGTAGGCTCAGGGCTGCGGGCTACTTCTTGCCGTGTCCGGGATGCCCGCTGGCGCCCTTGACATGACCGCGATGCCGCGGGTCCCTGGAGAGTTTCGACGGGGCCTTCAGCGTAGCCGCGGCGGTGGGGGAATTCAGCCCGTAAACGTTCAGCCGGTCGGAGAAGGTAGGGAGATATACCTTGCCGTTGGCGACGGTGGGTGGTACGTACTTGGCGAAATCGAAGTTGTCGGCGGGCTCGTTGTCGTCGGTGCTCCAGAGCAGTTGCAGGGTATTGGCGTCGAAGGCGCGCAGAGTGCCGCGCACAATCTCGACCCAGGCATCGTCCTTATAGGGGATGGCCGCCCAGAGAATGCCGTCGTCCTGGCCGTTGGCGGAGACGGACAGGAATCCGCCGGGCATCCCCTTGTTGCCCATCATGCCGGTGAGTGCTTTGGTGCGGAACTTGGTGCGCAGGTCGTAGTGAAACGCGCGGATGTTGTCCTCTTCGGGCCAGAGGTAAATGGTGGGGCCCTTCAGGCGGCTGTTCCAATAGACGGGCGAGCCGTGGTTGTGATGGTAGCCGGCATTAAACAGGAAGGGGAACCAACTCAGCAGGGTGATCCGCCAGGGGCGGGCGGCCTGAAAGAACTGGACCGGCGGATTGACGCCGTCGCGCGGCCAGTGATGCGGTTGCAGGCCGCCGAGTTTGTCCCGCTTCAGCACGAAGATCTTGCCGTCCTTGCCTCCGCCGACAATTTCATCCGTGTCCGGCATCAGCATGGGGCCGGACGAACCGAGGTCGATATCCAACAGATTCAGCGCGCTCACGGTGGCGGGAGCGAACCAATCGACGGGGGTCAGGTCGGGGCTCAATTTGAGAAACGTGCTGCCGAACTGTTTATGGCCGGCGGGATCGAAACTGCCGTTGCCGGTCATCAGGTAGAGGTTGCCCTGGGCATCGGCGGCGGGACCGTTGCCGGCCTGCCAGATGCCGCCCGCCTCGCCGCCGGGCGTGGTACAGAAAGCGGGCTCCAGTTGGCGGAGGGTATCGGGGTCGAAAGCGATGACGAAACCCTGCCACGGGGGCGCATCCTGGTGGGAACCGAAGGCCACACAGACCCGCCCGTTGGCCAGCAGCAGGGCGGCGCGCTGTATATGGCGGCGGGCCACGTCCTCGGGAGGGACGTTGGGGGCTGTCATGGGAATCCGGATATCGGATTGATGGGCGATGGCGCCGGTGGCCAGATCCAGCGCGTGGATACGATGGACCACCGGGCAGGCGGGGGTGG
>JAPKZC010000812.1 GCA_026394025.1 Candidatus Solibacter sp. | reverse complement strand
TATTTCCTGAACCTCTCCTTCCTTCAATTTCTCGCCGTGTTCGGCACAGTTTCCGCCATATCGGTGGCGCTTTACCTGCTCGACCGCTCGCGCCGAAAGCTGGTGGTCTCCACCTTGCGCTTCTGGATGGCGGCGGAACAGCCGGCGGTGGCGGCGCGCCGCCGGCGGATTCAGCAGCCATGGTCGCTGCTGCTGCAACTGGTCAGCATGGCGCTCCTGGTTTTGGCCATCGGTCAACTGCGGCTAGGCACGCCCGCACAGGCGGGGCGCGATCACGTGATCGTGCTGGATACTTCGGCCTGGATGGCGGGGCGCTCGGGGAATCGCACCCTGATGGAGGTGGCGCGCGACCGGGCCCGGCAGTATCTCAAGGCCCTGCCCGTGCGCGACCGCGTCATGCTGCTGCGCGCCGACGGCATGGCCCTGCCGGCCACCGCCTTCGAGGTGGACCGCAAGAAGATAGAGGAAGCCATCACCGCATCCGAGCCCGGCGCGACGGCGCTCAACCTGGACCAGGCCCTGGTGTTCGCGCGCCATATTCAAGGGCAGGACGGCCATCGCGCCGGCGAAATCACCTTCATCGGTCCCGGCCGGACCGCGCCGCGCGACGCCGGAACCACGGCGTTGCCGCGCAATCTCCGCGTGATCTCGATTCCCGATAACGTGGAGAACGTGGGGCTGCGCAAGGTGGGCATGCGGCGCAGCGGAGCGGATTCGGAACGCTGGGAGATCTACGTGGCCGTCCGCAATTACGGCGTCCGGCCGCACACCGTGACCCTGTCACTCGATTTCGGACCTCCGGGCACGGCGGGCCGGGTCGCCGCCGGGTCGCGCCCACTGACGCTGGCTGCCGGGGCTGAGTCGGAGACTTCGTTCGAGTATCGCACTAGCGCCGCCGGCGTGCTGGGCGTCCGCCTTTCCCCGCACGACAGCTATCCAAACGACGATCATGCCGAACTGGAACTGCCGGCGCAGCCTGCGTTGCCGGTGGTGGTCTACTCGGCCCAGCCGGAACTGCTGCGCCCAGTGCTCTCCGCGACGCCGCGCGTCGCCGCGGTCTACCGGCGCCCCGAAGACTACCGCGCCAACGACACCGGCCTGGTGATTCTGGACGGCTTCATTCCACCCGAACGGCCGCGGGCGGATTCCCTCTGGATCGACCCGCCGGTGATGGGCTCGCCGATTCCGGTGCGCACCACGGTGGAGCAGGCGGCGTTTTCCCACTGGAACACGGAGCATCCAGGCGCGGCCGGACTGCACGCCAGGGATTTCAAACTGGACCGGGCCAAGGTGTTTGAGGTGAGCCCGAGCGACGGGCGGATTGGCGAAGTGGACGCCGGGCCGGTGATTGTGGCGCGGCCGGGCAAACCCAAGACTGTGGTGCTGGGCTTCCACCCCGTGCTCAGCGGGATGCGCTACGAGTTGGCGACACCACTGCTGTTCGCCAACCTGTTGCGCTGGATTGCGCCGGAGATTTTCCGGCGGTACGAGGTCTCCGGCGGCAGCGTGGGCGCGGTCAAGCTGGTGATGGACCAGGATACCGCCGCGGCGGATGTGAAAGTGACTGCCGATGACGGGTCTCTCCTGCCGTTCACCATTCGCGAGCGCACGCTGAGTTTCTTTTCCGGCGCGCCGGGCGGAGTGAAGGTGGTGGCCGGCGACCGCGAGTACCTCTACTCGCTGACGCTGCCGGAGCTGTGGGAGTCGAAGTGGACGCCTCCCGCCGACGCGCACCTGGGGGTGCCGCGTTTCGCCCGGATTTCGGAATCGTCGACGGACTTGTGGCCGTGGCTGGCTTTGGCGGGCGCTCTCGGCCTGCTGGTCGAGTGGGTGCTCTACGGCCGATTCCGGCGCGGCATGATGCGCATGAAAACGGTGCCCATCCGCACGCCGGAGACCACGGGGGCGCGGGGATGAAAACCTCAACGCAGAGGCGCAGAGACGCAGAGATATGCGCAGAGAAGAACAATGCAGGTCAATACCTGGCGACACAGGTGAAG
>JAPKZC010000802.1 GCA_026394025.1 Candidatus Solibacter sp. | reverse complement strand
AGGAGTTCAACACCATCGCCGTGGATGACGGCATCGCCATGGGCCACGGCGGCATGCTGTACAGTCTGCCCTCGCGGGAACTGATTGCCGATAGTGTGGAGTACATGGTGAATGCCCACTGCGCCGACGCGCTGGTGTGCATTTCCAATTGCGACAAAATTACGCCCGGCATGCTGATGGCGGTGCTGCGGCTCAACATTCCAGCGATCTTCGTTTCCGGCGGACCGATGGAGGCGGGTAAGGTGCAGCAGGGCGCACTGCTGCGCTCGGTGGATCTGGTGGACGCCATGATCGCCGCTGCCGATCCGCGCGTCACCGACGAATTCTCCGACCAGATGGAACGCTCCGCGTGCCCCACCTGCGGGAGCTGTTCGGGGATGTTCACGGCAAACTCGATGAACTGCCTGATGGAGGCGCTGGGCCTGGCGCTGCCCGGCAACGGGACCATCGTCGCCACCCATGCCGACCGCAAGCGGCTGTTTGAGGAGGCCGGGCGGCGCATCGTGGACCTGGCGCGCCGCTATTACGAACAGGACGAAGCCGGCATCCTGCCGCGCGGCATCGCCACCTTCGAAGCCTTCGAGAACGCCATGGCGCTGGACATCGCGATGGGGGGAAGCACCAACACGGTGCTCCATCTGCTGGCCGCCGCGCACGAGGCCGAGGTGCCGTTCACCATGCGCGACATGGACCGACTCTCGCGGCGCGTGCCCAATCTCTGCAAGGTGGCGCCGTCGTCGCCGGACGTGCATGTGGAGGACGTACACCGCGCGGGCGGCGTCTTCGCAATTCTGGCGGAGCTCGACCGCGGCGGTCTGCTGCATTGCGGCACACATACCGTGCATGCGGCAACGTTGGGCGACGCCATCGAACACTGGGATGTGCAACGTGGCGCCTCGCCGGAAGTACAGGAATTCTATCGCGCCGCCCCCGGCGGAGTCCGCACCACGGAGCCGTTCAGCCAGAGCCGGCGCTATGCCAGCCTAGACCTGGACCGTGAACAGGGCGCCATCCGCGATGTGGCGCACGCCTACAGTAAGGATGGCGGCCTGGCCGTGTTGTATGGCAATATCGCCGAGGACGGCTGCATCGTGAAGACAGCGGGTGTGGACTCGGCGAGCCTCACTTTCCGCGGGCCGGCGCGCATTTTCGAAAGCCAGGACGATGCCGTCGAAGGCATCCTGGGTGACCGTGTGCGGCCCGGCGAAGTGGTGGTGATCCGCTACGAAGGGCCGAAGGGCGGACCCGGCATGCAGGAGATGCTGTACCCCACCAGCTACTTGAAATCCAAGGGCCTGGGGAAGGCGTGTGCGCTGGTCACGGACGGGCGTTTTTCCGGAGGAAGCTCCGGTCTCTCGATTGGTCACGTGTCGCCGGAAGCGGCCGAAGGCGGAGCGCTCGCGCTGGTGGAAGATGGCGACGCCATTGAGATCGACATTCCGCGGCGCAGCATCCGGCTGGACGTGAGCGACGCGGAAATAACGCGCCGCCGCGAGGCCATGGAGTCGCGCGGCGCGCCGGCGTGGCAGCCGGCATCGCGCCAGCGCACGGTATCGAAGGCGCTGCAGGCATACGCCGCGATGGCCACCAGCGCCTCACGCGGCGCCGTGCGTGAGTTTTGATAGTTACAGATCGGGCCCCGCTAGTGACTCGCGTTCGGAATTTCGGCCGCGGCGCTCTTCCCTCAGGACACTTCCAGGTTCGCCGGCAGAACCCTCCGGAGCGAATCGCTCCTGAATCCTTGGCGACCAAAAGGGAGCTATCCACGGATCTCGTGCAATCCCTCGTTGTCAGTAAATTGTACGAGCGGCGACCCAAGAAACGACCTTGAACGGCGTCGGGGTTAACGATGGCTGTACTGTTGCTGGCATCGGCGGCACACGCCCGCGTTCAGTTTGCAACTGGACTTTCTTTCGGCACCCTCGTTTTCCGGTGGACGTCGCTTTCAGCTTCTGGTGAGCTTTTTGCACCGTCGCTTCGCAGCATCTGCTTGATTTCCT
>JAPKZC010001149.1:466-15903 GCA_026394025.1 Candidatus Solibacter sp. | reverse complement strand
GGTCGGTGAATGTGAAACTGCCGAACGCTCCCTGACTGGCCAAAAAGAATTCTTCGATCGCCGCCAGTTCACCTTCGTCCAATTGGCTCAATTGGATCTCCCACTCCAGCCGCGCACCCGCCGAATCGCGATAGCGCTGTTCGCTGCCGTCCACGAAACGCACCGTCTGATTCTGGAACTGCTCCCGTCGGGCCACCGGATACTGCGCGATCGCATTGGTCTTCAGCTTAGGGAAGGTGGCCATGTCAAAGCTCGTTCACCACATCGTTGATCGAGTTCATATTCAACATCGCGTCCCGTACCGCCAGCGCAATGTCGTTGCTTCGGTCCATAAAGGAGCGCGCATCCATCGCCTGTACGTTGACGGTGATCTGCGGCGCGGCGCCACTCGCAGTGGACCTCGTACCCCCGCTTGCCGCTGCTTCCGCATAACTCCGTGGCATTCCCGCCTTGTCGTACACCAAACCAGCCATTCCCTCGTTGACACGGGCATTTGCGCTCGCGCTTTGCGCCGCTTCCGCGTATGTCCGCGGCATCCCCATCTGGTCGTATTCCAAACCGGTCATTCGCCCGCGGCTCTCCGCTGCCTGAAAATCGATCGCCGCCGGCAGCGCGTATTTCACTAGTGGCGCGGGTGCCTCCGCATCTCCCCCGCTAAAAAGTCCGACCAGCCCGCTAATCAACGGCGCCAGCCCAAATCCGCCCTTGAGCACCGTGGTTGCCACCGTTCCCGCCGAGCTCCAGATGTCCTTCGACGTTGCCGCCGGCGTCGTCTGCGTCTTGCTCGCCGACGCTGCCTTCGCCGCCTCCGCCGAAACGCCGCTCCGCACCTCGCGAAGCTGCGCGATCACATCGGCGAGCATCGTGGTTGCATCCCCAATTGCCGACGTTTGCTGCCCCGATACCGCCAGAAACTGCCGATAAAGCTCGTCTTGTGTTGTGCTCGCCATTTTCACCTCGCTGCTCGCCGTCCGCCCTCAGCCTCTCGCCGCCCAGCCGGATCTTCCGCTGTCAGCGCCTGCTCTAGTATCAGGAATCCTTCCACCTGCCGGGCGCTCAACTCCCCGAAACTCATCCCGCCCAGCCGTCGCCTCACTAGGAATTCTTCCACCAGGCCTTCGCTGTCCGCCGTAATGTAAGATTTGGGGCAGCTGTCGATTGCCACCGTCCTCCGCGCCCACACCGGCGCCCCTTTGCCGTCCTGTGGCAAACCCAGCCAGCCGCACCGGCGGCGAGTCTCCAGGCCGCTCCTCCGGCACGCGTCGCACTCCCAACCGGCCTGGTTGGAAAATTGAAAATGGAAGGCGACTAGGAGTTTTTTCTTTCTTCCTCGCTCAAACCCGTCTCTCTGCGGACCGCTGCCAGCGCCTCCCGGAATAGCGCCTCCGGTCCGGCCTCCGCCAGCAACTCCACGCCCGCGTAACGCGCGTCCACCGCCAGACCCGAAATCGCTTTTACGCCCCACATCACGTAGACACGTTCGATTTCAGCCCGCAGCAATGCCGCATCCATTTTGTCTCCCGAGTCTTCGCTGGCCGTCAGAAACTCCGTTCGCCGCGCCAACTCCCGTACCCGCCGCATCAAGTCCACCCGCCGTCCGAAGGACATCTTCGCAATCGTCAGCGTTACCCCGGGCACCGCCTGCGATTGCACCACCGTTTCGCTGCTGTAGCTGCCGCCGGCATTTCCCTTCGCCGTCTTTCCCTTATCCGAATGCCACGGAAATTTCATCGTCCACGGTCCCTTGTGCCCGCGATGCCCGGAAACGCCACTGCAACCGGTTCTCCCCGTCGTCGAACTCCGGTACTTCCGGTACCACGCTCTTCAGAAATACGCCCATCAACTGCCCTTCGACCTCGCCCAGCTGGAACATCACGCTGATCGGCGATTGCTGTCGCGCCGCCTGGTACAGCTCCTTCGTGGCATCGTCGTCCCGCGTGTAGATGTCGAACGCTGCACGCGCGCCGCAACCTCCGAAGTCCCGGCTTCGCGTATCCAATGAGTTCTTCACCGTGATCGTCGCTGCCGTGATCGTGCAGAAACGCGACGGCCCCGTCCCCAACCACGCTTGCCCCATATGCCCTGGCACAATCGAGTAGTCGAACGCCGCCACCGCTGGCTCGGCCGGAAAACTCTGCAACTGCGCCGCGCCGGCCTCGAAGCTCGTGCTGTCCAGCACGTCCTTTGCGATCCCGCTGAAACGGAATTCGTGGTAATCCCCATTCACAAGGATCTCCATCTGATCCACCCCTACCCCGCAAAGTAGCCGCTGCACGGCCGTTGCGGGACTCCAGTAGTCGAAGATGCTCACGCTCTTCAACTCCGTCGCGGGAACATACGTCACTGTCGCCGTAACCACCGCTCCCGCCGCCGGCAACACCAGAAACGGCGCATTCAGTTGCACCGTCTGCGCGTCCACAATCGCTGCCGCGAACCGGATCTCGCCCCCCGAACAGACTGCCTGGCCCGGCGCCAACCCGTGCGGCGCTCCGAATCCCAGTCGCCCCTCCACCGTGCTCGAGGCCACCGTCCCCCCTCCGTACCGCACCGGACTTCCGCCCATGGCCGCCTCGAACAGCGGTCCGTATCCGGGCCCTGCCGCCATCTTGTCCCAACTCGTCAAATACGTCTGCAACTCGAATTCCGTGCGCCGCCTCACTCCCGCCGGCACACCCGCGAACGTCCGGCTCCCCGTTTTGTCGCGCCGTGTCCCTGTCTCCACCTGTTGTTTGATCCCCAGCTTGACGGCCGGAATCCGATTGGTGGCAGTGATCGATTCCACTCTCCCGTACCCAACCTCCAACGCCGTGTAGAATCGATTCGCGTTGGACGAAATATATGTCGACATACTAGTTCCTGTTCACTCCGATCTCGAAAGTTACTTTCGCCACCTGTATGAAGTTTTTCCCGCCCTGCTTCACCGGACCGAATGCCACCTCATAGCCGCCGCCAAAGAACATCCCGTCGCCCCAGTCCCCCCGGCTTCCATTCAGCATCTGCATCGTCGCGTCCACATACAGTTCCAGTCGGTCCTGAATCCCCTCCAGCCGGTCCTGCGATTGCCGCAACTCGATCGCCATCTGCACCCGCCCCGAGAATGCCCGGAACTTCTCCCGCAGTTCGTTCACGATCTTTTCGCAGTACACATTCACGGCCGGGTACTTCATCCCCAGCGCGCGCTCCGCCATCTCGGCAGCCACGTTTTGCGTGCGCACCTGTGAAGTGTCCAGCACGCCCGCAAACTCCCGTTCCCCTTGTGTCAGCGCCCCCAGGCCCGCATTCACTCCGCTCGGCCCCGTGATCCGCTGCAATACCTTGCCCGTCGCCGCGCTTCCAATTTTGCTTATCATCAGCCCCTCTGTATCGTCCGCGGCAGCGCCAGCCGGTATGTCGGCGCTTGCCCGCTGCCTGCCGGCCGTCCCGTGCTTGACAATGTGTCCGGCTGTACCCATGTCTGCCCCGGCGCCAATGTCGCCAGGTTTTGCATTGTCATCGTCGCTGGGCTTGTCCCGCAATAGACGTTCCATCCTTTGACATTCGGCGACACCGTCGTCTCTACCGCGAAGGAACTGCCCGATACGCGGATCACTGCCGGTACCGAACTGCCCCCTTCTTCACCCGCCGCATTCGTCCACGCGATGGCGACGTAGTAGGCGCCCTCTGCCAATCCGCCCGCCGACGGCCGCGGTTCCGGTGTACGCGCCTGCTCCACAGGGTCCGCCGCGATTCCCAGCCCGCCCCGGACCAATTGGTCGTACGCCCACTTCACCATCTCGCGGTACTCGTCCCGCTTTCCCGCATATCGGTCGTTCAGTTGACTGTTGTATGCGTCCCGATACACCATTTCCAGCGTCCGGAAGACATGCCAGAGCTTGAGCGTCGTCGTCACTACGACCTGATGGATTGCCGGCGGCGCGTTCAACCGGCCCAGCAGTCCCGCCACCTCTACGCTGAGTTCCTCCTGTGCCAACGCCAGCTTCCGTGTCACGTCGATGCCCTCGACCGTCGCCACATTCAGTAGCTGCGTGTCATGCCCCCTCAGTTCTTCGATGCTCGCAACCGCGCCGTCCGTGAACAATGCCATCGTGTGCCGCCTACTCCTTGGGACTCCGCACATCGCTCCGCAGCCGGTCAAGTTCCGAAGTGGACAACACCGTCAACTGGACCCTCGCCGCCGCCGCCGCCCGCTCTGCCATTCGCCTGGCCTCCGCCAGCCCGTCCCGATGCGCTTTCGCCTCGTCTTTCGACGCCAGGCGGGCCTGCCCTTCCACCAGCAGCTTGGCAGCCAGCCGGCGCGGCACCTCCGTCCTTGTCCCGCTCTTGCCCCCGTCCGCCATCTCCATGCTGACCATCAGCGGAAACTCATCCGCGATCTTCGTCTCTAACTCGCGAATCTTCTGGTAATACACCTGTAAATCCATGTGCCTTCCTTTTCTCTCTTGGTTTCATGTGGCATTAAGGCTCCGCCTTGTGCCGCCGTGGCAAAAAGTGAGGCGGTCACCTCGTCCGCGCGCGACCCCGTGGTCGCGCTCTTTCGCTTATGTGTTTTCCCTTGCCCTGGCTTGAGCGCTGCCTCTGCGCTCCCTCCGGCAACCTTCCTTGGTTGGGCAGGCTTCAGCCTGCCAATCCGAGCGAAGCTCGGACTCTTCTCCATCCCCGCCTTTGGGAGACTGCCCGGCATCCTGCCCCAACCGGGGCAGGATGCCCCCATCCTTCTAGGTATTCACCTGGACGCCCGCCGAGTTCCGTAGAACCCCGCAGCCGTACAGCACGTCTACCGTGAACTGCTGCGCCAGCGTGTTCGGCTGGTAGCTTCGCCGAACCACCAGGCCGATTGCGCTCTTGGCGAACGCCAGGTTGTGCGTCGAGATCGGACTCGATCCGGTCTTCGCCACGAACTGCGAGCGGAACACGAAGAAGTCCTTGACCTTACCTACAGTGCCGTCAATCAGCGACCGCAGTCCCGCGTCGCCAGCCGTCTGGAATTCGCTGAATCGCGGAATTTGCCGCCACGCCGAGTACGTAGCCGCGTCCACCACGATGAACTTCTGCTCGCCCTGCGGTACCTTCGCCAAAAACAGCGCAGTCTCCGCCGCGTCGATGATCGCTTCCGTGATCGTTGTCCCCGGCGTCCCCACCGGAGTGTTCGCCGTGAACCCCGCATAAAGCGCCAGTAGATCGCTTTCCATCTTCTGCGCGATCGCTGCTACCGCCGGCTCCATGTAGATCCTCAGCAAATCCGGAACCGCCAATACCTTGGTTACGTCCGGTATCTGGAATGTCGCTTCCGCGTGGGTGTTCAGCACAATCTGCGCGTTCCCCAGACTTGGATTCTGCGTCTGTACCGTTCCGCCCTCGGCGATGTTGTTCGCCACCATCGTCGGCGGAATCGGCACGTTTACCGTGTCGCCAGCTTGCGCCAGCACCGGCTCGTAATCGCGATTTACCAGGTTCCCCATCACGAGGTTCCCGATCAGCACCGGCAATGCGTCCACCGCCACCAACTTGACAATCGCGTTCGCGACGTTACTCGAAGTAATAGCTGCCATTCATTCTCTCCCTCAAAAGTTTCGTTTCTTCACTACACCCACACCCCGGGCTTACCTGCCCTGCCATGGGCCTCTTCACAGCCCCTTCATGGTCTGCGACGCCACGCGCACGATTTCTTCTCGTACCCGCTGCATTTCCTCGGCGCTCATTCCCGGGCGTATCCGCTCCAGGTCCACCGTCTCCCGGCCTGCCGCCGGAGCTTTCAGGGTGGCCGTCATCCCCGTGCCCCCGGCAATCCGCGCCGGGAGGAACTCCGGATTCTCGTTCACGAACGCGGTCAGGTATTCCTTCAACGACGTTTCGCCGGCCTCGTTGCGGGCTACTAGCCGCCCGTCCTCGGTCCGTACGATCCCGTCCTGCACCGCTCTGAACGCAAGATCGATCTTCCCTACTCCTAGTCGCTGCAGTTCGGCCCGTACCGTCGAACTCCGCTCTGCTTCCGCCGCCATCTTGCGGCTCCGCTTGTTCTCTTCCACTAGTTCGTTCAGTCGGCGCTCTAGTTGCTCCCGGCGCTTCCGCTCCTCCTGCAACTCTGCCTTGTGCGCCGGCTCCGTCTTCGCCTGTTCGTTGTTCACGAACTCCTGTACTGCCTGCCGTACGATCGCCTGTATGTCGATGCCTTCCATATACCTCCCAATCCCTTGCTTACTCGCGCCGAGTCCGTGCTTCTCTCCGTTTCCTCTGCGCTCTCAGGTTTTGCCTTCCTCCCCGCCGTCGAAGCCTTTCCCCAACTCCTACGTGTCCTCCGCGTCTCCGCGCCTCCGAGCCTCCACGTCAAATCCACGCTCTCACGCTGCCAGGGCTTTCGCCGCATTTTCCCTACCCTGCGTCGATCTCGTCCGCCACCCGGTTCTTGATCTCCTGCCGCGCGTCGCACAAGTACTTGAACGCCAGCTTCTTGAATACCTGCTTCTTCAGCGTCTCCGATTCGATCCCTAAATCCAGCAGCTTCTTGGCGTCGTCCAGTTCGTTGCCGAAATCGCCAATGTCGAATTCGTCCATCCCCGAGACATCGATCGATACCTCGTCCTGTCGCGCCTCCGCGATCGCCCGCAGAACCTGCTTCATCGCGTCCTTCAGCATGTCCCCGTACCCGCGCAATACCTCCTGCGTCACGCCGAAGTCCCTCTGTTTGCTGAGCCCGCTCATCCGCACGTCGCTCGACGTTCCCGCCTGGTTCATCAGATAGCAAACACGGTAGATTTCGTCCTTTAACCGGACCAGGTTGTCCGCTGCTATCTGATAAACCTTGCCTTCCGGCTCCGTCCACCCGAATCGGTCTTCTTTGCCGAGTTGGATGAAGTAGCTCTCCCCCATTACTTGGTTCCATTCCTTATCCGAAAAAATTACCGGACTCGCGAACAGTCCCATCGTCAACGCCCAGGAAAGCGCGTTGGACTTGTTGAAGTGTTCCAATTGCAGAAGTGCGGCCTTGTTCATCAGCCACAACCCCTCCGACACTTTCATCTCGAATACCGGCACGCGGCGCTGCGCGGCTAATCCGTGCCGCCCTTCATCCACTAGCTCGATCGCCTGTGCCTCGCCCGCTTTGCGGAACACTTGATAGTTCTCGCGGTCGTAGTATATCCACCGCGTCTCTTTCTCCCACTTCGCATCCGTTACTTTCGATTGCTGCAGGCTCGACGTCCGCACGACTACCCAGTCCAGCCCGCCCGTCTCGTCGTAGTTCCAGTTGATCAGTTCGTCCGCCGCGTATTCCGAAAGGTAGGCCCGCGATCTCCCGCTCGCGTCCTCTTCCGCCCGGGTCTGCGCCACCCCGCCCGCCTTCGGGAAGTCCACCACCACGAAACTGCTCCCGCACACCATCACCTCCACAAAGCGCTGCCGGAAGAACTCGTGCAGGTTCGTCCCCTTCAGGTCGCAGTCGTCCGAAAGGAGGTTATAGAAGTTCTTCGCTCCCGCATCGCTACCCTCAAACTGCAGCATCGGCTCCCGCCGCATCAGAGTCGCGGCGTACCAGTCCACAATCGACCCCACGTAGTTCTCGTAGAACACTCGCCGCAACCGCTCCTCGTACACCTGTCCCGGCTCCTTCTGCCGCCGCACCAGGTACTCGCTCGCGTTCAGCCGCAAGTGCTCCCCCCCTGCGTACAGATCCTTGTACTGCTTCCACATCGCCTTCCGCGCCACGTAGTCCGGATGCTCCCGGTTGATGTTTTGCATTCTCTCCACCTGTTAAAATCCCACTATCGGAAAATTCCGCTCCCCGATCTTCGCCACCACCCGGCACTCCTGCCACAGGAGATACCCCAATGCGTCCGACAGATGCGTCCGCAACCGGTCACGGTCTTTGTCGATCTGATTCGTGTCCGCCTTGAAACACACCTGCTCCAGGTCCTTCACCAGTTCCTTGCACCCCGGATCTACCAGCAACCCGACCTTCCCCGCCGCCGATCTCAGTTGCCGGTTCGTCAGGTTGATTCGCTCCCGCACGCTCGGGTTCGACTTCGGCGCCCGGTACTCCACCGTCATGTTCCCGTGTGCCGCAAAATGCTCGCGGACCATATCGTAATCCGTCGCCCCTGTGGTCTGCTGCTGGTGTCCCGATGCGTCCCCGAACACCAACACTCCCGTATCGTGTCGCGGAAACCGCCGCAGGAACTCCTCGCACGCTTGCGTCGTCGTCCCGTGCCTGATCACGATCTCTCCCACCACCTGCACCATCTCGCCCGCCCGCTGTACGATCAACGAACTCATCGGGTCCACGTTGAAATCGAGCGTCCACCACAAGGGCTGGTACGGATTCACCGTCACTTCCCGTACGTGGGCGTTCCGGTCGAATGAGGAGTACACCCGGCCTCCCTCCATGCTCAGGTAAGACCCCATCACCTCCTGCTGGTAGAACTTCTCGTCGTAGCTGTCCTTCAGCCGCTCGTAGAAATCCCCGATCTTTTCCAGCAGGTGCCGGTTTTCGAACGGCTCCGCCAGCACCGCCCCATACCCGTTTACCGGATCCGAAATGAACTTCCGGTATACCCAGTCGTACCCCTTCGGCGTCCATACCCCGAATCCGCACAACCGCGTCGCCTTCGGATCCCGCAGCCGGCCTTCCAGACGCAGCCACGATTCTTCCTGCGTGTACGTCAGTTCGTCCAGTCCGAACCACGCCAGGTTCGTCCCGCGCAACCGTTCGAATTCCTCCACCGGCCGGAACAGAATCCGCGACCGCGTATCCTGCATTACGAACGTGTTTTCGGCCTTGTTATGTTCGTACGGGATTTCATTGCTTTCCAATATCTCGATCAACGCCGCCTGCGTGGCATCCCGCAACATCGGATAAGTTGGCGCTCCCAGGAGCCCCAGCCGTCCCGGATTCATGTAGCTCAGCCGGATGGCCTCTTGACACAGCGCCTGGCTCTTCCCGCTGCCGATCGGCCCGGAAAAGCCCTTGAACCTGTTTTCTAGTGCGTGGAACTTCTTCTGGGAAGGTAACGGGTCGTAACTTATGTCTCGGTGCTTGATCTGACCGGTTCGACCCATGTAACCTTGATCTCCTTCGTCTCCTCGTCGTCGATGTCTTTTTCCATCTGCACTAACTTCAGGTAGTCTGCCACCGAAGCCTTGAATTCCTCCGTCTTAAGCTTTTCCTCCATCTTCTTGATGACGTCGGTGAGTACGCCGCTCACCCGTAGCTTGTTCCTCACTTCCGCCCAGCGCTCGCATTCCTGACAGGATTTGGGAGCCTTCTCTTGTTTTTTGCCCTTGTTCACCTTGTGCTCCTCAAAACAAAAAAGGCTTCGCGAAAACTCGCGAAGCCAAACAACCTTTCCCTGACTCGACAATAACACCCGAAGTATTGCCACTACCCCAGAGAGATTTTGTAACTAATGGAAAACAGAGGAAATATAATTTTCAATGATTGGTGAACAGGTATTTTCCGCCGCTATATTTCTGCAAATGGAACCGCGTTTTGCCCGCCAGTTGCTCCAGTCGCTGGGCCTTTGGCCCTTCCACTACAAGGTAATACCGGGCCTCGCCGTTCCACAGTCGCCGGAATTCCGCGTCATCGATAAACACGTCCTGCGGTGCGTCCGGTGCGTACGATCCGTAGTCCAGGTTGTTTACCCGCCCGTTCAATAGATACGCCCGCCGGTTCGTGTAGAAGAATACCGACGAGAACGTGTAATACTGGTCGTCCACAATCAACTTGCCCGCCGGCGCCGTCAGCAGTGCTTCCGCCAGCGGTCGCGACGACATGTACGGATCGAACACCACCAGCGCCATCCGCGCTGCATGGAAAAACAGCACCATCATCGCCACCAGCGCCGCCACCCCGCGCCCCCGCCACGCCCCCCACGTCCCCACCGCGAACGCCACCCCCGCCACTGCCAGCGGCCCTCGCAAATAGGCGAACGACGCAATCGTCAAATCCGTCATGTGCCCCAGCGATAGCGTGTACACATCCGGATTCTGACTCAGCGCCGACGCGATATCCCCCGGCGCCGCCACGTTCCGTACAGTCCACAGAATCGCGCAGATCGCCGCCAGCGCCAGCGCCGTCACTACCCCCGTCGCTCGTCTCCCCCACTTCAGCCACCCGTCCCCGCTCGTCATCGCGCATCCCAATAGCAGCGCCAGCGCCGGATAGCATGGCATCGAGTAATACTCCTGCGTCGTCGAAAACGTGAAGAACGTCAGGATGAACCCCGCCCAGCACAAACACAACAGGCGCACTCGCGATGCGCGGTCCGCTCCCCGGTACTTCAACCGCAGGGCCGCCGGAAAATACAGGCTCCACGGAAAAAACCACAACAGGTGAAATAGCCAGAAATATGCCCGCGGCACCGTGTTGTAGTCCCGCGGATACCGCAGATTCAGAAACCGCAGCACGTGCTCGTTGATCAGGTAAAACCAGAAGAATCCGTGATATGAGCCCTTCTCGCTGTGCATCGTGAAGTCGAAGTACGGCGGATTGCGCAGCGTCGCCAGCACGTGCCACGGCGCCGCGATCGCGAGCGCCAGCAACATCCCCCAAACCACCTGCAACCGCCGCCACGTCCGCACCGCCAGTAACTGCTTCGTCAGCCCCAGATACAACAGCCCCGTGGCCACCGGGAACGCCGCCGCGATAAGTCCCTTCAGCAGCAATCCTGTGCCAATCGCCGCCCACATCGCCATCGCCCACGCCGTCGCGTGCCGTTCCTCTTCCTCCAGCGCGCGCACCATTCCCCACAGTGCGAGCGTGATCGTGAGCGTCAACATCACATCCGGAATCAGGATCCGCGTGAACAGAAACAGCCCCACGCTCGTCCCTAACACTAGGCCCGACTGCAACCCCACGCGCCGCCCGAATGCCCACGCCCCAAACCGCGCCGTCACCCAGCACAACAATACCGTGCTCAATGCGATCGGTATCCGCGCCGCCCAGTCGTGTGCGCCGAAAATGGCGAAAGACACCGCCATCATCCAGTATTTCAAGGGAGATTTTTCGAGGTACGCGACCCCGTCCAGCCGCGCCGTCACCCAGTCGCCCGATTGCAGCATGTTGCGTGCAATCTGCGCCTGCACCGCGTCCACGTCGTCCATCAGCGATGGCGGGCTCACCATGCAGCCCACGAAAATCACCGCCGCCACCAGCGCGACAATTATCTCGTAGCGAAGACCCGCGCGTTCGCCTGCGGAACCGATTCCGCCGTTGGCGGTACCTCCACCTTCCATCTCTTCATCCACAGGAACAGCGTCAGCAGGCCCCATAAGTGATATCCGACATTGATCCGCCTCTCCATATGATCGCGTATCAGTGTCTCAATCGCGCGCCCGTCGAAAATGCCCGTCGCCGAGATTGCCTCCGGCGTTACTGTGTCCAGCAGCAATCCCCGCAATACGCCTCGGAACCAATCGTGAGTCGGTATGTCGAATCCCGTTTTCTTGCGCTTCAGTACCGTCCCCGGCAATTTGCCGCGCATCAGCTCTCGCAGCACGTACTTCTGCGTCCCCCCGCGGATCTTCAGCCGTTGCGGGAGCCCTGCTGCGAATTCCACGATCCGGTGATCCAGGAACGGCGGACGTACCTCCAGCGAATGTGCCATACTCATCCGGTCCGTCTTGTACAAAATATCGTCGGGCAAGTAGTAATTCTGATCCACCGTCAAATATCGCTGTAGCACCCCTTGCCGCTCCATCCCCAGTTCGTCGACCAGTCTCTGCAACCCGCTGCCATTCGTCCCCGGACGGATCTGTGCCAACTGCTCCGGCGAGAAAGTTCCGTTCCAGAAAAAGTGCGCCTCATCCGGATTCAGCAGGCTGCCTTCCAGCCACCGCTTCAGCTTGTATTCCAAGCTGATCTTGTCGTCGGACACCGGCATGTACCGCTCCAGCGCGCCGCGTAGCAGTCGCCGCAGTCCAGCCGGCGCCAGCCGCCGGAACGGCTTCAACAGCCGGTCCGCCTGGTATGTCAGATACCCGCCGAATAACTCGTCCGCGCCCTCGCCCGAGAGCGCCACCGTCACGTGCCGCCGGCTCATCCGCGAGAGAAACCACACCGGTAGTGCCCCCGCGTCCGCGCTCGGTTCGTCCGAGTAGTACGCGAAGTCCGCAATCGCGCTCTGCAACTCTACTTCCGGGTTCAGATCGAATTCGTGATGGTCCGTCCCGTATTTGCGCGCGATCTCACGGAAGTACGGGCTTTCGTCGAAACTCCGGCCTTGAAACGATACCGAAAACGTCTTCAGTTTTCCCGCCGTCCGGGCCGCCGCGTAGTGCAGAATCGCCGACGAATCCAGGCCCCCCGACGCCCACACGCCCAGCGGAACATCCGCAATCAGATGCTCCCGCACCGCATCGTCCAGCAGCCAGTCCAATTCTTCTTTGGCCGAGCCCAGCGAGATCGCTCGCGTCGCGCCCGAAGGGATCTTCCACCATACTTCGCTGTGCAGATTGCCATCGCGCCATTCCAGCAGGTGCNCGGATCAGCGTCTGCGTCCCCGCCACGTAGTTCAGCGATAAGTACGTATCCAGCGCGTCCAGATCCAGATGCCGTGGCACCTCCGGATGCTCGAGAATCGCTTTCAGTTCCGATCCGAAATACAGCTCTTCGCCGCTGCGATAGTAGTACAGCGGCTTGATCCCCATCCTGTCGCGCACCAGCACCAGCCGCTTGTTCGACTCCGTCCACAAGGCCACTGCGAACATCCCGCGCATCCGCGAAAAACACGCCGTGTCCCACTCTAAGTACGCCCGCAACACCGTCTCCGTGTCGCAGTTCGAGTGGAAACGGTGTCCCTGCCCCTCTAACTCCGCCCTAACTTCCCGATGGTTGTAGATCTCTCCGTTGAAGACTATCGCCGTATCCCGATCGTCGCTCAAGATAGGTTGGTCCCCACCGGCGAGATCGATGATCTTCAGGCGCACCGCGCACAACGTCGCTTCGCTGCCTTCGTGCACCTCTCGCTGGTCCGGACCGCGATGCGAAATCGCCTCCGCAATCCGCTCGGCAACGCCCTTGCGGACGCCAGTTCTACGATGTGTAAACCCCGCGATTCCACACATTTACGTCTAAATCCCCGTTTGCCCGACAAGTTCCTATTTTGTGATAAATATACCACAACCGCCGTTACCCTCGTAACAATCCGCCCCAGAATGCAAGCCTCTTTGGAGCTATTCCCACGCATCCCTTGGTCTGTCCCTTGCCAGGTAGCTCCTTCCAGCACACTGTGCCTCAAATTCACGCAAAATACACACAATATTCCGCTAAACATTTCCCTGGTTCACGCCGTCTAATAGCCGAGAACTGACCTATGACGTCATCGCTGTCGGCCGCCATTCCGATCCTTCTCCTCGCCTCCTGTTCCCGCAGTACGCCTCCCGTTACCCACGCCGCCCCTCCGGACACCCCTCGCGCCAAGCGCGAAGTGCGTGTGACCGGAACCGTCGAGGCCGTCCACTCCTCCAAAATCCTTGTCCCCGAGATTTTTGGTCAGGGCGGTCGCATGACCCTCACCAAGCTCATCCCAAACGGCTCCAAAGTAAAGGCAGGGCCGTCTTCGACAGCACCCCGCAAATCGATCAAGCCCGCGACGCCCAGGCCAAATTCGACGACCTCGGCCACCAAGTGGAAAAAAGACGCGCCCAAAATCGCGCCGACGCCGAGAAACGTAAGTCAGACCTCCGCCAGGCCGAGGCCGATCTCGCCAAGGCCGGAATCGAGTTGCAGAAGGGCCCCGTACTCAGCGAAATCGACCGCCTCAAGGCCGGTGTTCGCCTCCAGGCCGCCCGCACTCACGTCGATAGCCTCGTCAAGTCCAGCGCCGCCCACGATCAGAGCGACGCCGCCTCCCTCCGCATCCTCGAACTCCAGCGCGAGCGCCAGAAAGTCATGCTCGAGCGCACTCAATCGAATATGGCCAAACTCGATCTCCGCACCCCTCTCGCCGGCATGGTCGCCCACCAGAGCCTCTACCGCAACAACTCCACGGGCCACGCCCAGGAAGGCGATCAGCTCTGGGGCGGCCAGCCTATCGTCAGCATCTTCGACCCCACCGAGATGCTCGTCCGCTGTGCCGTCGGCGAACCTGATGGCGCAGCCCTCGTCCCCGGCAGCAAGGCCACCGTCTATTTCGACGCCTATCCCGATCTCGCCATTCCCGCCCACTTCGAATTCGCCAGCCCCGTCGCCGCTTCCGCCCTTGGCAGCCCCATCAAAACCTTCACCGCCGTCTTTAAACTCGACAAATCCGACTCCCACCTCATGCCCGATCTCTCCGCCGCCGTCGTCGTCGAGGCTCCCGCCAAGGAGTCCAGGAAATGAGCGACGCCGTCGTCCGCCGACCTGGCATTCCCCAACCCACTTCCCCAGCCTCACTCCCCCGTCTCACCAGCCGCGCCCAGGCCCGCCTCCGCTACTGGGCCGTTCTCCTCCTCTTCCTTTCTCTCGCCGCCGGCTCCTCCTTCGCGGTCTACCGCTACCGCCAGTCCCAACCCGCTGAAATCCTCCCCTCCGCCCCCGCCCGCCAGGGCGATTTCCTCGTCCTTATCCGCTGCCGCGGCGAACTCAAGGCGGAACGCTCTGTTCAGGTCTCCGCACCCCTGGTCCCCAACCTCCGCATCGCCTGGATGACCCCTCCCGGAGCCAGCGTCAAGGAAGGCGAAACCATCGTCAAATTCGATTCCTCCAGTGCCCAACAAACCCTCATGCAGAAGGAGGCCGCCCTCCGTCAGGCCCAGGCCACCCTCGATCAAGCCCTCGCCCAATCCAAAATCACCTCCGATCAGGACAGAACCGACCTCGCCGACTCCAATTTCACCGTCGAGCGCGCCCGGCTTGAAGCCTCCAAACAGGAGATCGTCTCCCGTCTCCAGGGCGAGGCCAGCAAGATCGACTACGGAGTCGCCCAGCAGAAGCTCAAAGTCCAGGAAGCCACCGTCGATCTCCACGCCACCTCCGACCGCTCTCGCATCGCCTCCCTTACGCGCCAGCGCGAACGGGCACAATCCGATGTCGATATCACCAAGGCTCGCATCGCCCAGATGGAACTCAAATCTCCCATCTCCGGCTTCCTCATCTTCAATTCCAACTATTCTGCCGGCATGGTCCTCGCCGAGATGCCAGACCTTTCCACTCTCCAGATGGACGCCAAGGTCGAAGAGATCGATCGCGGCCGCATCTCCGCCAGTCAGGAAGCGAAGGTGCGCGTCGATTCCCTCCCCGAACTCACCCTCGGCGCCGTCATTCGCCAGATCTCCCTCCTCGCCGAAACCGGCAATGAGTTCCCCCGCGTCCGCAACTTCCGCGCCTACGCCGCCATTCCCAAGCCCGACCCCCGCCTCCGCCCCGGCATGAACGGCGGTATGGACATCATCGTTAATCGCATCCCCAACGCCATCAGCATCCCCGCCAAGGCCCTCTTCACCCACGCCGGCAAACCGAT
>JAPKZC010001149.1:0-458 GCA_026394025.1 Candidatus Solibacter sp. | reverse complement strand
TGCCGTCGCCGTCGATGTCCAGGCGCGCAATCCCGACGAGATCGCCGTTACCGGCATCCCTCCCGGCGCCATGGTCACCCTCGTCGATCCGGAAAAGAAGGAGGCCAAAAAATGAAGCTTCGCACTCTCCTGCTTCTCCTCTTCGTTCTCGCTGTCGTCGGTGCCCTCGCCTGGGGCGCCATCCGCATCGTCCGCGCGACCACTGCCACTACCGCCCTTGAACTCCCCGTCACCCGGGTCAAACAGGGCAGCGTCACTCTCACCGTCGCCGCTCGGGGCGAACTCCAGGGCGGCAACTCGGAGATGCTCACCGCCCCCATGATCGGCGGCGGCGACTTGGCCATCACCTCCCTCCGCGAACCCGGTGAACTCGTCTCCCCAGGCGATGTCGTCGTCCAGTTCGATACCACCGAGCAGAATTTCAAGCTCAAAGAGGCGGAGGCCGACTTGGCCGAAGC
>JAPKZC010000362.1:7220-9954 GCA_026394025.1 Candidatus Solibacter sp. | reverse complement strand
CGGCATCACCGGCACCAACGGCAAGACCACCACCGCGTACCTCATCGATTCCGTACTCCGCGCCGGCGGCCTGACCACCGCCATGATCGGCACCATCGAGTACCACCTGGCCGGCCGCGTCCTCAAAGCCGTTAACACCACCCCGGAATCGCTGGATCTTCTGCGTCTTTTCGCCGAACTCGAAAGCGCCGGCGGCACTCACGTCACCATGGAGGTCTCCTCCCACGCCCTTGCGCTCGGCCGCGTTCACGGCCTCAATTTCCACACCACCATATTCACCAACCTGACGCGCGACCATCTCGATTTTCACGGCGACATGGAAGCCTACTTCGCCGCCAAGCAGTTGCTCTTCACAGGCGCCGGGGGCGCGCCGCCGCGGGCCACCGTGCTCAATCGCGATGATAACTGGGCGCGCCGCATCCAGGTGCATCCCAAAACCGAAGTGCTCTGGTACGGTCTGGGCCCGGAGGCCACTCTGCGCCCGCGCCATATCGCCTCCGGCTTCAGTGGGCTCAGCTTCGATTTGCAGTACGGCAAACAGCGATTCCCCATCCAATCCCCACTCATCGGCAAGATCAACGTCTATAACGTTCTTGCCGCCTGCGCCGCCGGCCTCTCCTACGGACTCGCCCCCGAAATCATCGCGCGCGGCATCGCTGCTCTCAAAGCCGTCCCCGGGCGCTTCGAACGTGTCGATGAAGGCCAGCCCTTTGTCGTCGTCGTCGATTACGCGCACACCGATGACGCGCTGCGCAACGCCATCTCGGTGGCCCGCGGACTCAATCCGAAACGCGTCATCACGCTCTTCGGCTGCGGCGGCGACCGCGATCGCGCCAAGCGTCCCCTGATGGGACAGGCCGCCGCGGAAGCCAGTGACTTCGTCGTCCTCACCAGTGACAACCCGCGCTCCGAAGATCCTCTCGCCATCATGAACGATGCCCTCGTGGGCATTCGCCGCTTCGACGTCCCGCATGTCGTCGAGCCCGATCGCCAGGCTGCCATTCGTAGCGCTGTGAAGGAAGCGCGCGAAGGCGATATCGTCATCCTCGCCGGCAAAGGCCACGAGACCTATCAGGTGCTGAAGGACAAAACCATCGACTTCGACGACCGTGTCGTGGCGAGAGAAGTGCTTAAGGGGTATGGGTATCACAAGACCCACTGAGCCATGACCCTGAATCTTCAAGAAGTTGCGCGCGCGGTTGGCGCCGCTGCCCCCCCGCCACCCCTGCCAGTGGCCGGTNNATCCGGTTGACGTGTATTTTGCGCTACGCGGCCCCAACCACGATGGGCACGGTTATGTCGCCGCCGCGATCGAAAAGGGGGCCGCCGCGGTGGTGGTGGAACGGGCCGCCGGCGCCCCCTGCGAGTTAGTGGTCCCCAACACTGAGTGTGCCCTCCAAGCCCTTGCCTCATGGGCGCGCAGGAAGTGGGCTGGACGGGTGATCGGTGTGACCGGGAGCGCGGGCAAGACCACTACCAAGGACGCCATTGCGCACCTGCTGGGAACTGCATTGCCCGCCGGCAAGACCAACGGCAATTTCAATAACCACGTCGGCGTGCCCCTCTCCCTGCTGCGCCTCCCCGATGCCTGCCGCGCCGCGGTCATTGAGATGGGCATGAACCACGCCGGAGAAATCCGCCTGCTCACCGCCATCGCCAAACCCGATATCGCCGTGGTCACCAACGTCGGCTACGCCCACGTCGAGTTCTTCGATTCCATCGAAGGCATTGCCGCCGCCAAGCGTGAATTGATCGAAGGCCTGCCGCCCGATGGCGTCGCCGTGCTCAATGCCGACGACCCGAGGGTCTCCAGCTTTCGCGACGTCCACCCAGGCCGGGCGGTCTGCTTCGGCTTCTCCGAGGGGGCCGAAGTGCGCGGCGAAGACGTCGAGTTCGGCGTCGCGGGCTCGCGCTTCCGGGCTCTAGGCGTGGATTTTGAGACCCCCATGTCCGGCCGCCACGCCGTCATGAACCTGCTGGCCGCCATCGCCGTGGCTCATGTCTTTGAGATCCCGCCGGAGGGCCTGCGCCCAGCCGTCGCCAGCTTTGCCGTGGGCAACATGCGCGGGCAGCGGACCCTGCATCAGGGCATCGTCATCTGGAACGACTGCTACAACTCCAACCCGGAGGCCGCGCAATCCATGCTGGATGTGCTGTGCGAAACGCCCGCCGTCCGGCGCATCGCGGTACTTGGCGAAATGCTTGAGCTTGGGTCCGCCACCGAAGAATTGCACCGCCGGGTTGGCCGGTATGCCGGCCGCTCCGCCGCCGGGCGAGGGGTAGACCTGCTGATTGGCGTCCGCGGGGCCGCGCGCTTCATGGTTGAAGCCGCCGCTCAAGCGGGCGTTGCGGCGGAGTTCTTTGAAGACCCCGCCGAGGCCGGTGAGCACGCCCGCCAGCTCGCGGGCGTGGGCGATGCTGTCCTCTTTAAGGGTTCGCGAGGCGTCCAGGTGGAAAAGGCGCTGGAAAGGTTCACGGCGTAGCTCCCATGCTCTACTACTTACTCTACGAACAGCTCTACAAGCACCTGGGCCCGGCCCGCGTTTTCGGTTATACCACCTCCCGAACCGCCTTCGCCAGCCTTACCGCGCTTTTCCTCTGCATCGCGCTCGGCCCCTGGCTCATCAACAAGCTCCGCTATTTTCAAATCGGCCAGTACATCCGCGAAGAAGGCCCCAAGTCGCACCAGAAGAAGGCCGGCACACCCACCATGGGAGGCGTCCTCATTATCATC
>JAPKZC010000362.1:4585-7190 GCA_026394025.1 Candidatus Solibacter sp. | reverse complement strand
GCTGCTCTGGGCCGACCTGAGCAACCCCTACGTGTGGATTGCCACCATCACTCTCCTCGCCTTCGGCTGGATCGGTTTCTTGGATGACTACGCCAAGATCACCAAGCAACGCAACCTCGGCCTCAGCGGCAAGCGCAAATTGCTTTACCAGTTCATCGTGGGCTTCAGCTTCGCCGCCTCGCTGCTCTTCATGCGCGCCTGGGGAGATTTCAACACCGCGATGAACTTCCCGTTCTTCAAGAGCTTCAAACCATCGCTCCTGATGCCTCACCTGATGGCCAACCCGTGGACTTACGTGCTCGGCGTCGCGCCCTTTTGCATCTTTGTGGCACTGGTGGTCGTCTTCACCTCCAACGCCGTCAACCTCACCGATGGCCTCGATGGCCTCGCCATCGGCCTCATGGTGATCGCCGCCGGCGCCCTCACCATCCTCACCTACGCCGGCGGCCACGCGCAGCTTGCCCAGTACCTGGAACTCGCGCGCAATGCGCGCACCAGCGAACTCACCATCTTCTGCGGCTCCATGACCGGCGCCAGCATCGGCTTCCTCTGGTACAACGCGCATCCCGCCGAAATCTTCATGGGTGACGTCGGCTCGCTCGGCCTTGGCGGCTCCATGGCCGTGGTTGCCGTGCTCATCAAACAGGAAGTCCTGCTGCTCTTCATCGGCGGCATCTTCATTCTGGAAGCCGTCTCCGTCATTCTCCAGGTGGGCAGTTACAAGTTGCGCAACGGCAAACGCATTTTCAGGATGGCGCCCATTCATCATCACTTCGAGGCGCTGGGCTGGACCGAATCGAAAATCATCGCGCGCTTTTGGATCGCAGGGTTGGTGCTGGCCCTGTTTGCGCTCACTACCCTGAAACTCCGATGAACCTGAAAGGCATACACGCGCTGGTGGTCGGCATGAAAAAGTCCGGCGTGGCGTCCGCCGCCTTGCTCGCCCGCGAGGGCGCGGTGGTGCGCGCTACCGACCTCAAGCCGCTCGAGCAACTTCCCGGCGTCCGCGAACTCAATATCCCGTTCGCCCAACAGACTCCCGAGGTCTTCCAGTCCGCCGACCTGATTGTGCTCTCTCCCGATGTCCCCGCCGATCTCGCGCCGCTCGAACAGGCGCGCCGCCGCGGCGTGCCCGTCATCAGCGAAGTGGAACTCGCCGCGGATTTCCTTAAGGGCCGCACCATAGGCATCACCGGCTCCAACGGCAAGACCACCACCACCAGCCTGATTGGCCACATCCTCCGCGAATCCGGCGTCACCGTGCAGGTGGGCGGCAATATCGGCCTGCCGGTCACCGCCATGATCGACACGTCTTCCGACGATGGCTGGAATGTCCTGGAGCTCTCCAGCTTCCAACTGGAGACCATCGCCACATTCCACGCCCACATCGGTCTGGCGCTCAACGTCACGCAGAACCACCTGGACCGCCACCATACCTTCGAGAACTACGCCGCCGCCAAGGGCCGCCTGTTTGCCACCCAGCGTCCCGGCGACTATGCTGTCCTCAACGCCGATGATGCCGTCTGCGCGGCCTACGCGTCCCTCTCAGCCGCCACCCCGCTGTGGTTCAGCAGCCGCCGCAACGTAGAGCCCGGCGCCACGCTCTCCGGCGACAAGCTCATCCTCGATGGCCAGCTTCTCATGCACGCTGACGAGACCCCTATCCGCGGCCGCCACAATGTCGAGAACGTGCTCGCCGCTGCGATCGCGGCTGCACGCGCAGGTGTCTCTCACGCCAGGATCGCCGCCGCCGTCCGCAGATTCCGCGCCGTCGAGCACCGCCTGGAATTCGTGCGCTCTCTCAGCGGCGTGGAGTTCTATAACGATTCCAAAGCCACCAGCGTGGATGCCACCCTCAAAGCCCTGGATGCCTTCCCCGGCGGCCTCTGGGTGATCCTCGGCGGCAAGGACAAGGGCCTGGAATACACCGCACTTCGCGAACCGCTCGCCGCCAAGGCGCACGCCGTCCTGCTCATTGGAGCCGCCGCGCCCAAAATCGCAGATCAGCTTCAGGGTTCTGTCCCGCTGGTCCCTGCCAAGACCATCGAAGCCGCCATTGCCCATGCCTTCGCGCATGCCGTGCCGGGCGACACGGTGTTACTCGCCCCCGCCTGCGCCAGCTTCGATCAATTCCAGAGTTACGAGCACCGCGGCCAGTTCTTCAAACAGATCGTCAACCAGTTGCAAGCGAAAGATTGATATGGCACAGAGACTCAAAACCGATTGGATCCTATTCTTCACCGTGCTGGTCATGGTGTTTTCCGGAGTGCTGATTGTCTACAGCGCATCGGCGATCATGGCCCAGATGGGCCCCAACCATTCCGCCTGGCACTTCGTGAAACGTCAGGCGGTGTGGGCCGCAATCGCCCTCGTCATCATGATGGCCCTCAAGAGCACCCACTACCGCAAGCTGCAGAACCCGGCGGTTGCCCTGAGCGCCATCAGCGTGGCCCTTTTCCTGCTAGGTGTTGTCTACTTCGCCGACCCAGCTTACCATCGCTGGCTCCGCCTGGGCGGACCGGTGGGCGTGCAACCATCGGAACTCGCCAAGCCGGCACTGGTGATCTTCCTCGCGTTCTTCGTCACCTGGCGCGCGCGCGCCATC
>JAPKZC010000362.1:0-4560 GCA_026394025.1 Candidatus Solibacter sp. | reverse complement strand
ATCAACAACCCGCGCTACACCCTGGTGCCCGCCGCCATGGCCGTCGGCCTCGTCATCCTCGCGGTGGTGGTTGCCGATCTCGGTACCGCCATCGTCCTGGGCGCCGCAGCGGCCCTGGTCTTCTTCGTCGCAGGACTGGAGAAACGCTATTGTGCCATCGTTGGCGCGCTCGCCATGGTAGGCCTGGTATTCTTCATCTTCTCTAAAACCTACCGTCTCGCCCGTGTGGTGATGTTCTTCGACCCGCAGTTCAAGATCATTGAGAAATTCGATAAGCAGGGAACCATCAAAACCCGCCTCCAGGATTCGCTGGTCACCCGCGACACCAACTACCAGCTCGAACAATCCAAGATCGCCGTCGGCGACGGCGGCCTCTGGGGCCTCGGCTTCATGGGCGGCCGCCAGAAACTCCTCTACCTCCCCGAAGCCCACAAGGATTTCATCTACGCCGTGGCGGGCGAAGAGTTGGGCATGATCGGTTCCGTCGGACTCCTCCTCGGTTTCTCCGTGATCTTCTGGCGCGGCATCCGCGCCACCCTGCGCATCAACGACGATTTCGGACGTTATCTCGCCCTGGGCCTCACCGTAGTCGTCGTGGTTCAGGGCTTCATGCACATGAGTGTGGTCTTGGGGATGATGCCCACCAAAGGCATCCCCCTCCCCATGATCAGCTACGGCGGCAGCAGCCTGGTCAGCACCCTGGCCAGCCTCGGCATGCTAATGAACGTCAGTGAGCACGCGGGATGAGGATGCGACGACGGGAAATGCTTTTCAACGCAGAGGCGCAGAGACGCAGAGATAAGCGCGGAGAAGGCATTAGGAGCGCGGACTTCGGTTGGCGCCGAGGAACGTCTCCGGATCTCCACAACTCCAAATGAAAGAGCGTAAGTTTCTGATGGCCGGCGGTGGTACTGGCGGGCACGTAATTCCCGGGCTCGCCGTAGCGCGCGAACTCCGCGCGCGCGGCCACAACGTCTCCTTTGTCGGTACCGAGTATGGCATGGAAGGCAGGCTAGTCCCAGCTGCGGGGTTCGATTTAATAAAGATCCAAATCGGCGGACTCAACCGCGTCGGCGTGCGCCAAACCATTACCACCCTCGGCCGCCTGCCCATCGCCACGGTCAGTAGCGATCGTTCTGTCCGCGGCGCTGCCGCCGTCTTCAGCATGGGGGGCTACGTCGCCGGACCGCCCGTTCTGGCCGCCATCCTCCGCCGCGTTCCGGTGGTTGTGATGGAGCCCAACGCCGTACCGGGATTCACTAACCGCTCCATTTCCCGCCTGGTCGCGCGCGCCCTGGTCTCCTTCCCGGAGACCGCCGCCTTTTTCCCCAGTGGCCGTACCGAAGTTACCGGACTTCCGGTGCGCGAGGAGTTCTTTCGCATCCCGCCCAAGGCACGCGGCAACGGGCTCCACCTGCTGATCACCGGCGGGAGCCAGGGATCGCGCACCCTGAACCACGCCGCGTTCCAGAGTTGGCCGCTGTTCCTCAACGCCGGCTTCCCCATTCGCATCACCCACCAGACGGGCGCTTCCGGCTTTGCCGAAATCCGCGACGCCTTCGCCCGCTCCGGCATCGAGGGTGAAGTTTTGCCCTTCATCTCCGACATGCCCGCCGCCTTCGCCGCCTCCGATCTCGTGGTCTGCCGGTCCGGCGCTGGCTCCGTCTCCGAACTCGCCGCTGCCGGCAAGCCATCCATTCTCGTCCCGTTCCCTTACGCCGCCGACAATCATCAGACCCGCAACGCTCAGGCCATGGAGCGCGGCGGCGCATCGCGTTTGGTGCGCGATGCCGAAATGACCGGTGAGAGGCTATTCGAAACCGTCAACCGAATTATCGCGGATCTGGCCGCCATGGGCGAAGCGGCACGCCAGTTCGCCAAACCAGGCGCCGCCCGGCGCGCCGCGGACGTTTTAGAGGAGGTCGCACGGGCCTGACTGTTACATTTCAATTGACAGTTACCCAATAAGCCGAAACAATACGATAAGGAAATGTTCTTTCGACCCCAGCATCTTCATTTCACCGGAATTGGGGGCATCGGCATGAGCGGCATCGCGGAAGTGCTGCTCAATTTGGGCTACCAGATCTCGGGCAGCGACGTCAAGCTGTCGCCCATCACGGAACGCCTCGCCGCCATGGGCGCGCACGTCTTCGAAGGCCACGCCGCGTCCAATATCTCCGGCGCGCGCGCTCTCGTCGTCAGTTCCGCCGTCGAGGAACAGAACCCAGAGGTGCAGGAGGCCCGCCGCCTCCAGATCCCCGTCATCCCGCGCGGCGAACTTCTCGCCGAGTTGATGCGCCTAAAGTACGGCATCGCGGTGGCCGGTAGCCACGGCAAAACCACCACCACTTCCCTGACCGCCACCATCCTCAATTTCGCCGGCCTCGACCCGACCGTCGTGGTGGGCGGACGCGTCGCTACCATGTGCGGTTCCAACGCCCGCGTGGGGCGCAGTGACTTTCTGTTGGTGGAAGCCGATGAGAGCGACGGCTCCTTCCTCAAACTCGCCCCTATCATTGCCATCGTCACCAACGTGGATCGCGAGCATCTGGATCACTATGCGACGCTCGACGCTATCCGGGCCGCCTTCATCGAGTTCGTCAACAAGGTGCCGTTCTACGGCGCCGTCATCGTCTGCCTCGACGACCCCAACGTGCAAGGCCTCCTCCCCGAAATTCGCCGCCGCACCATCACTTACGGCACCACGGCGCAGGCCGATATCGAGTCCAGCGATATCGCCTGCGGCCCGTTTCTCAGCGAGTTCACGATCCGCTACCGCACCACCGATCTCGGCCGTTTCACCCTGCGCATCCCCGGCCGCCACAACGTGCTCAACGCCATGGCCGCCGTCGCCGTCGCCATGGAACTCGAAGTCAATCCCGACACCATCCGCCAGGGGCTGGCCACCTTCAGCGGAGTCGATCGCCGCTTCCAGATGCGCGGCAAGGAACGCGGCATCACCGTGGTGGACGATTACGGACACCATCCTACCGAAATCCGAGCCACCCTCGATGGCGCACGCCTGTGCGGGTTCCGGCGCATTCACGTGTTGTTCCAGCCACACCGCTATTCACGCACCTTTCACCTCATGGACGAGTTCGCCCGCTCCTTCCTCCAGGCGGACAGCGTCTTCGTCCTGGATATCTACGCAGCCTCCGAAAGGCCTATTGAGGGTGTCACCGCCGAAGCACTGGCGGAGCGCATCCGCCAGTTCGGCCACCGCGGTGTCGAGTATGTGGGCACTCTCGACGGCGGCGTGAACGCGCTGCTGGCCGCCGCCGCCGATGGCGATCTGGTGCTCACGCTGGGCGCCGGCAACGTGTGGCAAGCCGGTGAAAAGGTCCTGGAACGCTTGCGGGCCGGAGGGCCGAACTGATGGCGCGTGAACAAAAAAAACTACCCGGCCGGATCAACTGGCGCCTGACCTTCGCCATTCTCGCCTTTGGCGCCGCCGGCGTCTCCACCGCCGTGGCCGGCTACAAAGCCAGCCTATACGTCACCTCCGACCCGCAGTTCACCCTCTCGCATGACCGCAAGGACGCGCTCACCATTCTCGGCCTGGTCTATGCCTCGCGCTCCAAGGTGCAGCGTGTTTTCACCGCGGATTTCGATCGCAGCATTTTTTCAGTGCCGCTTGCCGAGCGCCGCCGCCGCCTGCTGGCCATCGATTGGGTGGAAGACGCCTCCGTCTCCCGCGTCTGGCCGGACCGTCTGGTGATCCGCATCCGCGAGCGCAAGCCGGTGGCCTTCGTCTCCTTCCGCTCCGGTCCGCTGCTCATCGATTCTCAGGGTGTTCTCCTCGAACAACCCGTCCAGGCACAGTTTTCCTTTCCCGTGCTCTCCGGAGTGCGTGAAGGGGACACCGAAGCAGATCGCCGCGGCCGCGTGCGCTCCTTCCTTCAGGTGCAGGAAGAAATGGGATATCTGGCCAAGGAAGTCTCGGAGGTCGATACCTCCGATCCCGAAAACGTCCGCATCGTTTCCCAAGTGGACCGTCGGGCCGTCACCCTGCTCCTGGGCGATGGCAACTACGCGCGGCGCTTCCAGAATTTTCTCAGCCACTATCCGGAAATTCGCCAACGCTCGCCCCAGGCGAAAGTATTCGATCTGCGGTTGGATGGCCGCATCACGGTGAAGGAATAGAAGCGCCCATGGCAGTCAAGACGATTTACGCGGCAGGACTGGACGCCGGCAGCAGCCAGACGAGGCTGGTCGTCTGCGTCCTGGAAAATGGACGCATTCGCTTCGCCGGGGCCGGCGCCGTCGAGTCGCAGGGATGGGCCAAAGGGCGCATCGCAGATCAGCAGGCCGTCACCGAATCCGTCACCGCCGCCCTGCACGATGCCGGTAGCTCCGCCGCCGCCGCCCTCCAATCGGTGGTCGTTGGCATGGGCGGCCCCACCCTGCGCGGCGCCAACGGCCGCGGCGTGCTCGAACTGGGCTACGTGCAGGAAATCCAGCAGTCCGACGTCCGGCGCGTCACCGAGCGCGCTTCCCGCGTGCAGTTGATGGAAGACCGCATGGTCCTTCAACTCTTCCCCCAGGATTTCGTGGTCGACG
>JAPKZC010000038.1 GCA_026394025.1 Candidatus Solibacter sp. | reverse complement strand
GCGGAAGACAGGCCAGCCGGCGCGGAGCACGCCGTTGCCCTGATTATAATCCCGCGGCGCACGCCACGGGTAGCACCCCGCCGCGCTTCCCTAAAACTCAGCGCGGATCGACATCTGCACGTTGGCCTGCCCGGTGCCGAAGTTCGAAAAGTCCCCGACAACACCCGTAAACCGGCCAAACGCGCCCGGGTTGTTCAGGTTATAGGTTGTATTGGGCGCCGCGAGATTGGGCCGTTTCCACGGCAGATTGTGCCCGTCCAGGCGGAGACTCAGCTTCAGGCGTTCGGCGACCGTCCAGCTCTTGGTGGCAAAACACTGCATCCACAGAATCGCCGGAGCCTCCACCATCCTGGCGCCCAGCGCGCCCACGGTGTACGACGCCGGATACGCGAAGGCGTCCATCTTGATGTAGGGGTTCTGCGCCGCGGTTGGAAAACGGTGCCCCATCGACCAGTTGTCCACCATCGCCTGCTCCACCGGCACCAGGGGGTTCACCCGAGTGGTGGTCAAGTACCGGTTGGGGCTGCCGCTGTACCCGATCGAAATCGGTATTCCGGACATGATGTTTTCGCTCAGGTCCAGCTTCCATCCACCCAGGACGGCATTGATAATCCCGCCCCGATTCATCCACCGCTTACCTTTGCCAAAAGGCAGCTCGTAAATGATAAACGCGCCAAATGACTTCTGCTGGTCATAACTGGTGCGGGCCTTCCCTGCCCTGTTATAGTAGGCCAGCGAATCGTCGTTGCTCAGCGACTTCGAGAAATTGAAACTGGCATTCAACGTGAGCCCTCTGGCGTAGCGCTTCTCCACCGTGATGTTCCCGCTGTGCCAGGTGTTGTGGTTGAAGTTGGACAAAAAATTGATGGTCCCGAACTGCGGGTACATCAGGTAATTCTGCTGCGCCGGGAAAACCGTATCCTGCAAGGCCCGGTCCCCGCCCAGCGCAATCGACAACGGAATCTGGTTGATGTTCCAACTGCGCGTGAGTGCCACGCCCGCCGTCCCCTGGTACGTAGCGGTCATCAACCACGTGGGGGCAGCCTGGTACTGGAAGCCGGCCGACCAGTTCATCACGTACGGATTCCGCAGTTTCAGGTCGCGCCAGGTGGCGCTGCGGCTGCCATAGCTCGCGCCGGTGTAGGGAACCGTTCCGTCCCGATTCACCGTGTAGGTGATCGGCCCGGGGCCATCTTTGAGCAGGAATAAGTGGCGCGGGTCCCCGGTCGGCTGCAGAACATTGAAGCTCCCGGCGTACTCGTCGAAGCCTCCCTGCCCCGAGTTATCCGATGTCAGAACACCAAAAGACCCCCGGAAGACCCACTTGCTTTGGAAGTTCCAGGACAAGCCGATTCGCGGCTGAAAGTTGTTCAAATCGCGCTTGCCGATCACGCCGGCCGGATGCGTGATCGCTCCCATCTTGCCGGTCACCGGATCTACTACCGTCGGGTCGAACTGCGACTGTTGGTTGTACTTGGTCTTGAAGGCGGAAGAGTAGGTCCAGCGCACGCCCAGGTTCAAAGAGAGATTGGGCCTCACCTTCCAGTCATCCTGGAAGTACAATTCGTGGTCCCACAAGCGCGGCAGAAAAATGGCCTGCTGCTTGGTAAACACCGCGCTGGTCGTTACTCCCATTTCGAACGCGGCGAAATCGTTTCCCGTGTTCGGTATAAAGGGAAGAGCCGTGCCACCGGTGAAGTTGTACTGGCCGGAGGGCAAAGAGTTTGCCTTGTTGCTGTACAGCGTCCAGATCATTTCGTAGCCGACTTTGATGCTGTGCTTTCCCGCGATCCGCGTCAGGTTGTCCTGGATCACCCTGTCCTCACCCACGTTGCGGTTGATGTTCATCGCTCCAATGCCGTAGCCGATGTTGAAATACGGAAAGGTCTCCGTACCCACTCCTGGTACGTCGATACCATACTGGCTGGGGTCCGGACGAGGCGGGTTGGACGCTGCGCGGCGGTTATACCCGAGGCGGAACTCGTTGAACATGACCGGCGAGATGATGGACGTGAAGTTAATCACTCCGTTGATGTCGTCCACCGGACTGATGTACCTGTCGACGTTGAATTCTTCCCTCGCGAAGTTGTCGCCGTTGTGCCCTCGATTGTGATACTGGGAATACCGGAAGTAGATCTTCTGGCTGGGAGAGAACTGGTGATCCACCTTTTCATCCCAGCGGTCCCGGTGCAGGCACCTGCAGCTTTGAATGGCGAGCAAATTTTGCGACGGCCCCGTTCTGCTTGGCGTGCCGGGCTGGTTGGGCTTCTGCCAGATCCCCAGTGCCAGGTACTTGCTCGCCACGGGATCGAACAGGCTCTTGGGGACGATGTTACCCGGCAACGGATCCCTCGTCCACGTATTGCCGACCTGTCGGGTCGAAAACGGATTGTAAATCGGCAACCCGCCGCCGGTCGCGTCGGAAAACGAGAAGTCGCCATTGAGCATTGCCTCGGTCGGCACCGTACCCACTGTTTCGTAAATCGTGTGCTCGTGATTGATGGCGTAGTCGGAGAGCCAGAAGGTTTTGTTTCTGCCGTTGTAGAGGCGCGGAATGATTACCGGACCGCTCGCCACCAGGTCGAACGTCTCGTAGTACCACGGAGCATTCGATGAGATCGGGAGCTGCGTGAGATAGCTGCGATGAACCCATTTGCCGGGAAGGTAGCGGTCCTCAAAGGAGACATGTAGGGAATTCGCACCCGACTTGTACACCATCTTCATCGATCCGCCGGCCGAATGCCCGTACTCGGCGGAGACTCCCGTGGTGAGCACCTTGACTTCTTCCATGGCGTCCGTGCTGCCTTGCACCACACCATCCACCTGGTTCACCGTTCCTGTATAAGGCGATTTGGAGGTGACCCCGTCCAGGGTGGCGCCGATATCGTTCTGGGCCTGTCCGGCGATGTGGAAGCCGGCCTGGCTCATGACGGCGACTATGCCAGGCATATACTGCATGGTGTACAAGGTGCGCTTCATAACCCCCGGAACTTCCGTGAGCACTTGCGCGGGGAGAACGTAAGAACTCACCACGTTCTCCGTGTTCAACAGCGAGGCCGCGCCGCTCACCGTGACACTATCGGTGACGGCGCCTACCTCCAGTACGATGTCCACGCGAGGCACCTCGGCCGACCGGAGGGTGAGGCCCTCGCGCACGAATTCCTTGAAGCCCGGCGCCTTCACCGTCACCCGGTAATCGCCGGGGGTCAGATACGGAACGTAATAGCCGCCCTCCGCTGTCGTCGTGGTCGCCGTCACGAAGGAGGTTGCCGTGTTGACCACGGTTACCTTGGCTTGCGCAACCACTGCTCCGGTGGCGTCCTTGACGGTGCCCACCAACGTGGCGCCACCGCCGGTTTGGGCCATCAACGCCGCCGCCGCAACCATCATGGTCGCAACTGCGCGGAATGTGAGACCAGTTGCCGCCAGGCATTCAACTGCCCGCGGTAAGAAGCGCATGATTCCCTTTTGCGGCATTGAGAGCCCCCTTCAGGTTGTCCAATTAGCCCAAGCCTGACGGAGTTAGAATATCCCCCGGCGCCAATCTAGTCAAGGAGACCTTCTTCTCTCTTCGTGGAAAGCCCCGGCATTCTCTTGTCCCCACGTCCGCCCCGCCGTGCAGTTCAATCTCTTCCTGCCGCGCGTGGCCGCCTGTCGGATTGGCTGCAGGTGCGCGCCAGGGTGCTCAACGTGGTGGCCTTCACCGTGATGTCGGGGGAGTTACCCTGCCGGGTTGAACGCCGCCGCCTGCGCTTGCGTGTCCTCGTGCAACCGGACCGCGACCACCTTCCCGCCGCGCAGCGAGTAGGCGTGCGCCCAGTGCTGTTGGTAGCTCCGCCCCGTCTGCATCGCCGTGCAACGTTCGCGGCCCAGCACCACCACGCGTTCGCCATCCCCAATCACCGCGTCCACCTCGAACATCTCGATCTTCACCGCGCCCATCAACTCCACGAAGAACTGCTGTACGGCGGCGCGGCCCTGCCGCAGTCCGCAGAAGGGCACGGTTCCCGGCATGTCCCATTCCACGTCGTCGGCCAGCGCGTCCAACACCCCCGCAAGGTCCCCCCGCCCGAAGGCCTCGTAGATCCCCATCACCGTCTGTTTGCTCATGTTTCGATCCTCCCGTTTGATATACGCCTCTCACAGCACCGCGGATTAGGCGCTATCGTAATTTCATGGCTACTCAGCCGTTTAAAGACGCGGAACGCAAACAGCATAGCATGCTCGCCGGGGTTGAGAAGAAGGCGCTGGTCTGGCTGGCGCAACGTATGCCGGCGTGGGTTAACTCCGACCATCTCACGCTTCTCGGCTTCGCCGCCATGTTCGCGGCGGGCCTCTGCTATTGGGCGGCCAGTTGGGACCGCCGCGCACTCATCGGCGTAATCCTGGCGCTCGCCGTCAACTGGTTCGGCGATAGCCTGGATGGCACACTGGCCCGCGTCCGCAACCGCCTACGCCCGCGTTACGGATTTTATGTCGATCACATTACCGATGCCATCGGAACCTTTTTCCTGATCGGCGGTCTCGGGCTCAGCGGCTACATGAGTCCGACCATCGCGCTAGGCCTGCTCATTGCCTACTTCATGCTTTCCATCGAAGTCTATCTGACCACTTACACCATCGGCACTTTCCATCTCTCCTTCTGGGGCTTCGGTCCCACCGAACTGCGCGTGCTCCTGTGCATCGGTAACATCGCGCTGTTCTTCCGGCCGGAGGTCGGGCTATTGGGACGCACGTTCCTGCTGTTCGACATCGGAGGCGCCGTGGGCATCGCCGGCATGGCGCTGATGCTGGTGTGGTCGGCGGTGCGCCACACCCGCCAACTCTATGAGGCCGAGCGCTTGAAGTGACGCCGCTCGCGGTC
>JAPKZC010000371.1:1841-8619 GCA_026394025.1 Candidatus Solibacter sp. | reverse complement strand
GACAACGAAAAGGAGCGGAAGAAGGCGAAGGCGCTGTCCAAGGCGTTCCAGAAATACATGCAGGGCGTCGCGCTCGCGCACGGCTGGAGCATGGACGGCACCGCCGACCTCTGCCGCCTCCTGAGGTTGCCGGGCACATTCAACCGGAAACAGGCCGAGCCCGTTATGGTCCGCTACGAAGTCATCGAAGACGGTCGCCGCTACAACCCGTCCGACTTCGAAGAGTTCCTGGAGATCGAGGCCGACCCGGAGTTGAAAGCCCACGTGCAGGGCGCGGCGCCCGCTGAGCCGACCGCCGAGATCGCCCCCATCCTGAATGGATGTGGATGGATGCGCCACTGCAAAGAAGATGCCGCCGCACTCCCCGAGCCCGAGTGGTACCGGATGCTCTCCATCGTTGGCCGGTGCAAAGACGGCTCCCGCGTCGCGCACGACCTGAGCAAGCCGTACCCGAAGTACTCCGAAGCCGAGGCCAACGAGAAACTGAAGCAGGCCATGGGCGCTTCCGGCCCGGCGACCTGTGCGTTCATAGCCGCCGACCTTGGCCAGGCTCGCCACTGCAACGACTGCAAGCATCAGGGGAAGATCAAGAGTCCGGTTGTCCTTGGGCTACCCAAGAAGAAGGGTCGCGGTTCGGCCGCCAAGCCCCGCACAGGCACCGCCAACACCGCGAACGGACACATCGATCTGTTTGCCACGGACTTCGCTGCGGGCGACCTGGGCAACGCGCAACGCCTCATCGCACTTCACGGCGATGATCTCCGGTACAACCACGATTTCGCCAAGTGGCTCGTCTGGGACGATCGGCGATGGTGCATCGACGGCGCTGAACAAGCTCGCAAACTGGCGCAGGACACCATGTTGGAAATGGTCCAGCAGGCGATGGCCACCGGCGACGAGGACCTGCTCTCGTTCGCGGCGCGGTCGCTCAAGTCGCCGCAGATCAGTTACACCTTGCGCGAAGCCCAGCCGCACATCTTCATACCGACCGCCGCCTTGGACCGCGACCCGTGGCTGCTCAACTTCCGAAACGGCACGCTCGACTTGCGGACCGGCGAAATTCACCGGCACGACCGCGCCGACTTCCTCACCAAGACGGTGCACTACAACTACGACCCGGACGCGGAGTGCCCGGCGTTCCTGCGGTTTCTGGAGCGCATCATGGGCGGCGGCCCTGACGCCTCCGAGGCCGCACTCGACCGCACCGACCGCCTCATCTCTTATCTTCAGAAGTCTTTCGGCTACGCGCTCACGGGCGTCACCAGCGAGAAGGCGGGCATGATCTTCCACGGCTCCGGCAACAACGGCAAGAGCACGCTGCTCTCAACGTTCTTGAAAATCCTGGAAGAGTATGCCGTGCTGCTTCAGATCGACACGCTCATGGTGCGCCAGGAGAGCAACAACAGCCAGGCCGACCTCGCCGACCTCCGTGGCGCCCGCTTCGTAATGACGTCCGAAACCGNNNGAGGGCAAATTAAAGCGCATCACGCAAGGCATGGGCAAAATCAAGGCGGTGCGCAAGTACGAGAACCCCATCGAGTTTCCGGAGACGCACAAGCTGTTCATGGACGCCAATCACAAGCCCGTCGTCCGCGGCAGCGACAACGCCATCTGGAATCGGCTCCATCCCGTGCCGTTCTCGGTCACCATCCCGCCCGATGAGATCGACCCGGAGTTGCCCGCCAAACTGCTGGAAGAAGCCGAGGGCATCCTGGCATGGGCGGTGGCCGGCACGCTTCGTTGGCGGCGTGAGGGCCTCGGTAAGCCTCCGGAGGTGGAGAGCGCGGGAGCGTTGTGGCGCGCCGAATCCGACCCGTTGCGCGAGTTCGTGGAAGACTGCTGCGTGGTGCATCCTGGCCTTTCCGTGAAGGCCGCACCGCTGTGGCAGGCGTACGAAAAGTGGGCGGAAGAAAACGGTGAACGCCACGTACTGAGCCGCAAGAAGTTCGCCGACCGTCTGCAAGCACTTGGTTGCGAGCAGGTTATGCGGAAGTTCGGCCGTGCGTATTCCGAACGCGGCTGGGCTGGCGTCGGGCTTCGTGCGCCAGTGGAGGACGGAGTAGTGATCTGATCAGCGGAGACACGGAGACGTGACGGAGACGTCAGTTCTTCAAAAACTCCCTATGTACGCGCGTATTTTGGAAGTTTTGAAGAAGTCGCGTCTCCGTGACGTCTCCGTGTCTCCGATTCTGGCGGTGACCGGCGGCGTCGGGACCCCTTCGGCGACCCGGACGGCGGGTAGAAGGATGGCACGCTGGTCGCAGCGATAGCGCCGAAAAACAGGTTGATGGGTTGATGGGGCTACCAGGCGAGCGTTTTCAATCGTGGTACGTGGGCAAAGTGCGCGTCCCTGGTTGCCAGTGGGAGATCATGCTGGCGGGCCATTGCCGCGATCCACAGATCGTTGTCTGGAATCGGTTTGCCGAGCTGAGCGAGTTCGCCTTTGACTTGGCCGTAGATCGCGGTGGTGTCGTGGTCGGGAAACAAAACCACGGCGTAGGTGAGCAGGTCTCGGATGTAGGCGAGTTGTTCCTGCCGCCGCTGTGCTCTCTCGGCGCCGTAGTACAGTTCACCGAGCACCACCCATGGCAGTTGCATCGGAGCCGCTCCGGCGAAATGTGGATGCAATGCCTGGTCACCGCGAAAGTACGCGACTACGACGTTGGTGTCCAGCAGGACACTACCAGGCGCGTTCATTGATCTGCTCGCACCCTTCTTCGATGACCCTTTCCATTTCGTCGGCTTCTTCCGGAGAGAGGCATCCGAACGTGCGGGCGAGAGCCGCTTCCCGTTCCGCCTGGCTGATCGGCTTCAACTGCCGGATGTAGCTGGCAGCCATCTCCAGCCTGTCCGGCGGCAGCGACTTCAGGTCCTCGAAGATGTTTTCGAGCGGGCTCACAACTTCAAGGTACACCGGCATGATCGCCCATGCAAGCAGCAGAGGAGTTGAACGTATGAGCGAAAACCCGATCCTGATGACCCAAGCCGAGTACGCGCGCCACCGGAACAAGAGCCCGCAATACATCGGCAAGCTGTACAAGGCCGGCATCCTCGTCATGCGCGGCCGCATGGTGGACGCCACCGCCTCCGACGCCGTGCTCGACGACAAGCCCACCGAGAAGACCACGGTGGACGGCCAGGCGCCCGCGAGCTATGCCCAGGCGAGGCTGGCCGACATGGTGTTCCGCGCCAAACTGCGCCGCCTGGAGTTCGACACCCGCCAGGGAAAACTGGTCGAGGCCGCGGTGGTGAAAGAGCGGTGGGCGGCCATCCTTGTGGTAGTCAAGGAGCGCGTCCTGGCTGTCCCCGACAAACTCGCGCCGGAACTGACCGCGCTCACCGACGAGCGCCAGGTCCGCGACAATCTGAAGCGCGAAATGCACGCCATCCTCAAGGCTATCCACGAAGACATCCAATATGCGCGTTGACGAGATCCAGGTACTGGTGGCCGGCGTCGTCCTGCCGCCTCCGGACATCACGGTGTCGCAGTGGTCCGACGCGAACCGCCGGCTCAGTTCCGAATCGGCCGCCGAACGCGGCGAGTGGCGCACCGACCGCGCGCCGTATCAACGGGCAATCATGGACGCTCTCAGTCCGAGCCATCCATGCGAGCAGGTGGTGCTGATGAGCGGCGCCCAGTTGGGCAAATCCAGCATGCTGGAAAACTTCATCGGCTTCATCATCGACCTCGATCCTGGACCGATCCTTCTGGTGCAACCGCGCGAGGCCGATGCCGAAGCGTTCAGCAAAGATCGTCTGGCGCCCATGATCCGGGATTGCCCCGGCCTGCGCGGCAAGATCGCCGAGGCCCGCAGCCGCGATTCGAACAACACGGTGCTCCACAAGAAGTTCACCGGTGGCAGCGTCACCTTGTCGGCGTCGAACTCGCCTGCTGGTCTCGCCATGCGAAGCGTTCGTTACTGCCTGCTGGACGAGGTTGACCGTTACCCGGCGAGCGCCGGCAGCGGGGGCGACCCCGTGAACCTAGCCGTCACGCGCACCGCCAATTTCTGGAATCGGAAAACCGTGCTGTGCTCTACGCCGACGGTGAAGGGCACGTCGCGGATCGAGGCCGCCTGGCTGGAATCGAACCAGCAGAACTACTGGGTGCCGTGCCCGCATTGTGGCGTGCACCAGGTGCTGCGGTGGGCGAATGTGGAGTGGCCGGAGAGCGCGCCGGAGAAAGCTCAATACCGCTGCGAGTATTGTTCCCTGATGATCGGCGAACACCAGAAGGCTTGGATGCTAAAGCACGGGGAGTGGCGCGCGGCGCGCCCGAATCGCGAGATCGTCGGGTTCTGGATCAACAGCCTGTACTCGCCCTGGCGCAAGTGGCGCGACCTGGCGAAGAAGTTTCTGGTGGACAAGAAGTCCCCGGAGACGCTGCGGGAGTTCGTCAACACCGTGCTCGCGGAGCCCTGGGATGACGAGGTGCAGACAAGCGTCGATATCTCGGAACTTATGGCCCGACGCGAGCATTACAGCTCGCCCGTTCCTGCGGGCGCCGCCATCCTGACGTGCGGTGTAGACATCCAGGCCGACCGCCTGGAGTTGGAACTGGTGGGCTGGGGCCGCGGCGAGGAATCCTGGAGCATCGAATACCGCGTCTTCCCTGGCGATCCGACCGGCTCGGCGGTGTGGAGTGAGTTGGACGAATACCTTCTCCGCCAGTGGCGGCATGAGCAAGGCGGCATGCTGCCCGTGTCGGCGTGTTGCATCGATAGCGGGTACGAGTCGCAGGCCGTCTACGACTTCTGCCGCACGCGCTACCACCGGCGGGTGTTCGCGGTGAAGGGCCAGGGCGGGCCACACCCCGTCTGGCCCAAGAAGCCGACAGCCAGGAACATCCGTGGCGAACGGCCCTGGATGGTGGGCACCGACTCGGCCAAGGCCACGGACTGGCACACCCGGCTATTCGCATTTTACGGCCGATCGCCAGCAGCCATACTTCGAGCAACTCCTGGGCGAGGCCCTGGTGACGACCTACAGCAAGGGCCAGCCCGTCCGCGAGTGGCGGCCAAAGAAAGGCGTGCGGCACGAAGCCCTGGACGCCCGCGTTTACGCCTACGCGGCGCTACGGGCGCTCGTTTCCATGGGGCTGGTCCTGGACGCCGAAGCCGACCGCGTCGCGGCCCACGACGCCCCAGTTCGCCAACCAGCTCAAACCTCGCATCGACTCAACCATAGCCGGTGGATGCAGGACTGAAAGTCTGCCGGGATCACCGGTCCGCGGTATCATTGGGTTTTCGAGATGCCTGATGGCTTCAACCAGTGACAGCACTGTGTTTGTGCTCGGCGCCGGTTTCTCCGTTGCCGAGGGCTTTCCGCTGATACGCGGTTTGCGGGACAGGGTGGTGCACTTCTTGGAAGCGGAGCGCAATAGCGCCTACACCGCATGGCTGGAGCCGTGCGGAGAGTTTCCTGAGGGCCAATTCTATGCCGGCCTCAGGACCATCGATCAGACGAGCTCGTTGGAGTTCGAGGAACTGCTGATCACGCTCTCGAAGCGTCGCCAGGAAAACCGCCGTGGAGACCCGTGCTTCCAGACCGATGTTGCGCTTCGAATAGGTTGCGCCCGTCTTCTTTGGTGCTTGCAGAACGCCATATGGCAGGTCTCCGAATGTTACAGGAACTTTGCTGGCTGGCTGCGAAGCGACGGGAGCGACGCCATCGTCTGTTTCAATTGGGACTTGCTGGTTGAGAAGATGCTTGTGGACGCTGGCCACTCTTGGGCGTACGCCGGTGCCGGCCCTGGCATCCCGGTGCTGAAGCCTCACGGTTCCATCAACTGGAGCGGACACCTGCGCGAACGCCTGTCAGCACCGTATCCCCACTGGCAGCCTCTTGGGCCCGGCAGCAGCTTATGCTTTGACAGGCGGGAGCCACTTTCCAACCCGAACAAGCAGGAGGTCAATTCCGACCTCCGCTACATGATCTTCCCCGGCGATCCGGATCTGCCCGGCCGAGATACCGACGTGAGATGGCTGTGGGAGCAGGCTGAACGGGCGATTTCTGATCGGGATTCCTTGGTCTTCATAGGGTACTCACTGCCGGACTACGACAGATTCGCCGCCGACTTTTTCCGCCGATTTGCCGGTAGAAAGAGTCTCGCGGCCTACACGCCCTCGGCTGAACACCTCATCAGGTACCGAGAAGTTTTCGGGCCAAGCGCCGTTTTGCGACAGGAGAGGTTCGACGAGTGCGTGTACGCAACATCGCCTCCGCCGTGACCGATCCAACAGCAGACGGACTTGCGCATGAATCGGTTCGGGGGGCAAGAGCCAGACTGCGGTCGCAATAGGCTTCCGGTAGGTTGCCTTTGGTGGTCAGGCGGTGGTGGTGACCACTCTCAGCACAGAGGAGTCGGCAGAAGCGGAGCTGAAAACCGGCCTGCCGAAGTGCCTGACCTGCTATTTGCCGCCGGATGCGAGCGGCTGCATATCGGTGTTCAACATGGCGTCAAGCTCGAAGAAGAGCTCTTTTGCGCGAACCCGGTACAAAGTGAGCCTGAGCCCTTCGGTGCCGGGTTTCTTGCACATTTGTTGCACGCGCTTCTTCCCCATTGCGTCCGAAAGGTACCTGAGCACACCCGTAACCTGCGTGATTGTGCCTGTTAATTCCATGGACGTACCGTCACGGCTGACGTCAATTTGAAGCGCCTGTTTGTAACCACAAGCTGCGTCAATATAAGAAGATGTTCCTATGAACTTGCCTGACTCGTTAGTACCGTTGAATTCGGCGTCGTAAGGAGCGAAGGCCAGATAGCTCGGCGCGTTCT
>JAPKZC010000371.1:0-1831 GCA_026394025.1 Candidatus Solibacter sp. | reverse complement strand
TGAAGTCCTCGGTCGGAAACCCCATAAGAAATCCACCGCTCTGCTTCGCGGTCACCGAATAACTTCGTTGCCTGTCGTTGGTCGTCCAAGTGCCTTCCGGGCTCCTCATGCGCTCCAACATCCCGGCAATCAGTTGGTGCTTAATCGATGGAAGCTCGCGATTGCTCAACAGCGAGGCATAGGTCTGGTACGCAGTCCGGCGATCCGAGAGGTCCCCGTCTCCTAGCCAGCGCTTCATATACAGGTGCGCTATGAGTGCCATAGGCAGCCATGCGTCCGGAGTCAGCTTGTTGGTGATGCGAAGCTGTTGCACTGCCTCTTGGGGCCGCCCGGTTCTGATGAGTAGTTTAGCGAGTTCCAGTCTGAGTAGCGGTTCGAATTCATATTGCTGAATTCCACCCCGCAGTTGCGTTTCTGCCTCCTCGATCATGTCTTTCGCGAGGTATGTGCCCACTCGCTGGAGAATCGGGCTAACCGACTCGCTGCGGCGACTATCATCGTTTGCCGGGACAAGATCCGCGAGTTTGGCCTGCTTGGGGTTATTGAGCAATGACCGGATTGCCGAAGACGGCACCGCCAGATTCAGGTTCTGAGCACCCTGGATCGTGGCCGTGGCAACGCCGATTACGCTTCCTTGCTGATTGAATACCGGGCCACCGCTGCTGCCCGGAGAGATCGGAGCCGAAATCTGGAAAAGCCTGTGTGCTCCCTCGCCTCGAATTCCACTTATGAGTCCGTTCGTTACCGACGCCTCGAGGCCAAGCGGATTGCTGATCACCACGATGGAATCGCCAGGCGCGATCATGTCGGAATCGCCCAGCGGAGCCGGCTTGAATCCTTTGCCGTTCAATTTCAATACGGCCAAATCCGAGCCGGGATCTGCGGCGACCACCTCGTCAGTGGCCAATTGAAGGCCACTCGCCAGTTTAATCCATATTTCCTTTTCGCCCGCAACGACATGATAGTTGGTGACGACCAGGCCGTCGAGAGAAACAATAACCCCCGAGCCCGCCTTTTGCGCCCCCTTGATCAGGACCACCGATTCCCTGACTTCCGCATAGATCTGCGCGGGAGGCTTAGGTGCCGGCGCTTGCGCGTACAGCGGAAGGATCGTCAACATCGCGATACGCAGCAACATAACGGTTCGTGGGGAGCAATGCCCCCGCCGATCACAGTCCGCACTGACGTTCAGCGGATGCTCGGCCCTCTAATCATTATAGGCCCCAACAGAACCGATCTCCGGCCTTTCATTTCAGCTCGCTACGAGCACTCCCTTTTCGCGAAGGCGATTGCCTCCTGTTCCATCGGTGCGGCCGGATAGCCGTGATGGTTGCACTCGGCCAGATATCGGTCGTAGGAAACCGGCGATCCGGCCGTTGCATTCAAACTGGGCAACGTGAACAAGTTCGTGGGCAAGGAGGCTTGCATCATTCAGGCAGTCGCGACGGACGAAAACGCCGTTGCCGACGGCCAGCGCCCCTGTGTCGGCGGTAATCAGACCAACTTCCTGTGCCGCCTGTTTCAGATCAGCTTGCCCGGCGGAAGGATCTTATTGACGGCGAGGAGCCTCACTTGGTTTGGCCGCTAAACCTCGGCCCGCTGCGCGAGTTGCACGTCAAGGTGGAAGAGAGAGTTCCCGGGTGCTCCCGGACGGACTTCTCCTGCTCCAACGCCCAAACAGTGGTACGAGGCAACAGTGCCTCCAGGAGGCTTTCTGGCAGGCAAGGCATGGTGTCAGGAAGCTCGTCCGACGAGTTAGGCGGCGCGAGTACGTAGCGTTTCGAGAGCGGTAGAGACGTCAGGCCCGATATCGAACACCGCCGTCTTTGTG
>JAPKZC010001133.1:20459-28777 GCA_026394025.1 Candidatus Solibacter sp. | reverse complement strand
ACTCCACTGGTACGTGCGCGACCGGATCCTGCGCGAGGCGACACCACTGTGAGGGACGATCGCCTGTATCTTCACCACATGCTGGAACGCTGCCACCGCATAACCCGATTCATCAGCCCCGGCAGAGAAGCGTTCCTGGCGTCCGAAGAACTGCAGGATGCCGTCATCCGGAACGTAGAGGTGATCGGCGAGGCGGCTAAGCGGGTTTCGGCCGCGGCGCGGAACAGCCTGGCGTCCCTCGATTGGAAGGCAATCTGCGGTATGCGCGACGTCCTGATCCACGATTACATCGGCGTGGATCTCGATGAAGTCTGGAACGTGGCAGTTTCCCGGATCCCTGAACTGCAGTCCGCCCTGGAGCAATACCTGGCCGATGAGTGAACGTTCCGTCTATCCCCGGCTTTCCCCTGTCCCCGGCTTTCCCTCGATTTTCTGCGCTGGAGGGCCCCTATTTCACAAGGACCGTCACGCTCTCGCGATCTTTCTCCCCGCTCGCGCCGGACGCGGTAATCGCGTAGGTGGTGGTTTTGGCCGGCTGGTCGGTGGCACACGCCTTAGCCTCGCTCCCGCCGCGAAACCCGATGGGATCGATGGTAACCGCGCGAGCGTTCTCGACGGTGTAGCACACGCTCACGAGGTCCCGCGGCTTGACCTGGAGGGCGCTGACCGTGACGTTGACAATCCGCGCCCGGGCCGCGCCGACAGCCACCTTGACCTGGCGCGTCACCGTCTCGCCGCCCACACCCTCCGCGGTAAGCGTGTACGTGGTATTGGAGAGTGGCGACACCTCCATGCAGCGCGTCAGCGCGACCGACAGCTCCTTCCGCGGCGGCTCCATCCACACCGCCGTCGCATTCTCCACACCGTAACAGAGCAAGGCCTTCTCGCCCCGCGCCAACCGCGCCGATGTGATATAGAACTGCGTAATCTTCGGGCCTTCGTCGGGCGGCGGCGCCGCGGCCGGGACCACCGCGCGCTGCTCCGGGCTCGAACACCCCGACAGCAAGGCCCCTGCCGCCGCGAGCGCGATCCGCAGGTACCCGGGCATCTACCGGACCACGGGGGTAGGGCCCACCTGACTGCCCAAACCCGCGTAGGAGTCCTTCACCTTGATGACTTTGTCGCCGCTGAAAGTGACGAACGTGATCCTTCCGGGCGGCGTGCCGTAGACCCAGTCCTCCACCTCGAGCCCATCGGTGGTCTCGCGCGACTTGTGCTGAGGTAGCCCGACGGCCATCCGCACCTGCTCGTGGTCCATGCCCACCAGCACGCGCTTTTCCTTGATCGCCTTCTGGGTTTCCGGCGGCAGGCTCTCCGAATAGAGCTGGGTAACGCTGTGTTTCTCGAAGTCCAGCACCGGCGCCAGCATTTTCTTGATCTCCGACGCCTTGATGGGCTCAAGCGGCTGGTGGAACAGAATCGCGATCGAAGTGCCGCCCGGCGAATTCGAATCGCTATTCGTGGATACCGGCGCGGTGGCCCCGCCGACGCCGATTTGCACGCCTTGATACCATTTGCGCCCGCCCTTGTAGCCGCCGTTGATCTGCAGCACCAGCTTGTCGTCGTCGATTTCCACCTTGGTGATCTGCACCAGATCGCCGTTGCGCGCGGCGGGGCCGCTCTCGCGCGCGATCTCGGTCCACTGCTTCTTGTCGTACCCGCTCTTGGCGTCGAACTCCAGGGCCTTGCGGGAACGCGGCAGCAGCGCCTTGACGGTGGCGTATTCGGCGGTCAGCCCGCGCGTCAACTCCACGCGGTCTTCCCAGGTCAATTTGTTCCCCGCCGGCCACAGCCCCGGCGCGAAGGTTAGGATGGCGATGACGGTGTAGCCTCGCATGCTTCACTCCCAGCGGGCGGGTCCGTCAGCGGTGAGACCTGCCGGCGAATGGGAGCCTTACGGAGATAGACGAACAACGCGATCAACACCACGGAAGTCAGAACGCTCGCTTCCGGGCCGTACTCCCCGCCACTCCACAAGCTGCCGGCGGTCCACGACATCTCGTAGCCCGTCACCTTCATTCTAAGCCCGCTGACGCTGACCCCGAACAGGGGCAATGTAAAGTTCCACCCGAAATGCAGCCCGATGGGCAGCCACAAATCGCGGCTTCGCAAATACGCGTAGCCGAACAGGATGCCGAATCCCGCCGTGTTCGCCGTGCTGAACCAGGTTGCCCCCGGGTTGGAACCGTGGAGCAGGGCGAAGATGACTCCCACCGGAACTACCGTGGCCCACGGCCCCATCACCACCAGCAGTTCCTGAAACCCGTAGCCGCGGAAAAACAACTCCTCGCCCACCGACCCGGCCGCCAGCAGAATGCTCACGAAGATGATGGTTCCGACGGTCGGATGGTCGGCGGGAGTGGGCGTGAAATGGGCGGCCCCGACCAACAGAGCCGGGACCAGGACCAGGGCCGCCGTGCCGATGCCGCCCGCCAACCCCAGCACCAGATTCTCCGCCGAACTCCGGTTCAGCCAAAGGCCGGTCTCCACCAGGTGCCGGTCTTCATAAATCCGCAGGGCGAGCCAGTTGGCGAAAACCGCCGAGAGCAACGTCGCCCCCGTCAGGCCCGCCATATATCCACCCAGCCACACCAGCAGCCCGCCGAACAGGAACGCGGTGGCGTAGAAGAGCGCCACGTACACGCCCACATGGATTGCCAGCCGCAGCGGGTCTTTGCGCGAAGCCACCCCCTCAATATAGCGAACACAACCGTTGAACCCCACGCCGCATCCATCGGGGAGCCCGCGAAACCGCCCCACAACACCCCGACCGCGTGGCTCGCCACCGGATCGGGCGGCAATTCCACCCCTGTTGATGGTGCGATTCACGGGACGGATCGAATGCCTGGATGGCCGACTACCTTCCGGCACGCGGACCCTGGCCGAGGCGGTAGCGTACCCTGTTCCCCTCCTGCTGCGCGATATCACCCAGTTGCTCTCGCCGATAGCCATGTAAGTCATTGATTTCAATGAGTCATCTTTTGGAATTCAGGGTGCTGTATTCAACCGTCTATCGAGGGCGCAAGCTATGTTTCGATTCGATCAGTTGATCCGCCGTGACATGATCATCCGTGATGTGAAACAACGTCATCCTGAAACCATTCCCGTATTTGAGGGATTCCGGTATCGCCCATCGTGCGATGACTGCGATATCGAAACGGTTGCGCGCAAGAACGGACTCAATTCGCTGGACGTAGTCGAGGCGCTGAATCAGGCCGCGTTCAGACCAAAGGCAGACACCGAAAATGCAAGTAACCAGTAAGCCCGGAAAGAAGAAATTGAATCGCAAGCGGAAGCAGCCGCTGGATGTATTTTTCTCACCGAAGACGGTGGCGGTTATCGGCGCCACCGAAAACGTGGGCACGGTCGGGCGCACCGTGCTGTGGAATCTGGTGACCAGCCCGTTTGGTGGCACGGTATACCCGGTCAATCCGAAACGGCCCAGCGTATTGGGCGTGAAGGCATACCCGTCGGTTTCCGATATTCCGGAGCAGGTGGATCTGGCGGTGATCATCACGCCGCCGGCATCGATTCCGGGGTTGATCAAGGAATGCGGCGAGAACGGGGTGCAGGGCGCGATTGTGATTTCGGCCGGGTTCAAGGAAATTGGGCCGGAGGGCGCGGAACTGGAGCGGCAACTGCTGGTGGAAGCGCAGAAGGCCAATATCCGGATCATCGGACCGAACTGCCTGGGCGTAATGAGCCCGCTTTCGGGGATGAACGCGACGTTCGCCACGACGGTGGCGCGGCCGGGGTCGGTGGGATTCATCAGCCAGAGCGGGGCGCTGTGCACGGCGGTCCTGGACTGGAGCCTGAAGGAGATGGTGGGCTTCAGCGCGTTCGTGTCGGTGGGGTCGATGGTGGACGTGGGCTGGGGCGATCTGATTTACTACCTGGGCAACGATCCAAAGACCAAGTCGATTGTGATCTACATGGAATCGATCGGCAACGCGCGGTCGTTCCTGTCGGCGGCGCGGGAAGTGGCGTTGACCAAGCCGATCATCATCATCAAACCGGGCCGGTCGGCGCAGGCGGCGAAGGCGGCGGCATCGCACACCGGGGCGTTGACGGGCAGCGATGAGGTATTGGAAGCGGCGTTCCGGCGCAGCGGCGTGCTGCGCGTCGGCACCATCGCGGACCTGTTCTACATGGCGGAAGTGCTCTCCAAGCAGCCCACGCCAAAGGGGCCGCGGTTGACCATTGTGACCAACGCGGGCGGTCCGGGCGTGCTGGCGACGGATGCGCTGATCATGGGCGGGGGCGAACTGAGCGAACTGACGCCGGAGACCATGGCAGCCTACAACGCGGTGCTGCCCGCCACCTGGAGCCACAACAACCCGGTGGACATCATCGGGGACGCGTCGCCGGAGCGCTACGCGAAAGCGCTCGAGATCGCGGCCAAAGATCCGAATTCCGACGGCATGCTGGTGATATTGACGCCGCAGGCGATGACCGACCCGACGCGGATCGCCGAGGAGTTGAAGCCGCTGGCGAAGCAGGACGGCAAGCCCCTGCTGGCGAGTTGGATGGGCGGCGTGGACGTGGCGGCGGGCGAGGAGATTCTCAACCGCGCCAACATTCCCACCTTCCCCTACCCGGATACGGCGGCGCGCGCGTTCAACTACATGTGGCAGTACGCCGATAACCTGAAGGCGCTGTACGAGACCCCGGCCATGCCGGAGGATTCGGCCACCTGGGCGCCGGACCGCAAGTTGGTGGAGAGCATCGTGAGCGGATCACGGGCCGAAGGGCGTACCATTCTTACCGAGTTTGAAAGCAAGCAGGTTCTGGCGGCATACGGGATCCCTGTGGCCAAGACGATCGTCGCCGCGAACCGGGCGGATGCGGTGAAGGCGGCGGACGAAATCGGCTATCCGATCGTGCTCAAGCTGTTCTCCGAGACCATCACACACAAGACCGATGTGGGCGGCGTGCAGTTGAATCTAGGCAGCGCCGAAGCGGTGGCGAAGGCGTTCGACGCGATTCAGAGCTCGGTCACCGGGAAGGTGGGGGCGCAGCATTTCCAGGGCGTGACGGTGCAGCCCATGGTCCAGCTGCGCGACGCATACGAGTTAATCATCGGCAGCAGTCTGGACCCGCAGTTCGGGCCGGTGCTGTTGTTCGGTACGGGTGGACAACTGGTGGAGGTCTTTAAGGATCGCGCGCTGGGGTTGCCGCCCTTGAACTCCACGCTGGCCCGCCGGATGATGGAGCAGACCAAAATCTACAAGGCGCTGAAAGGCGTGCGCGGGCGCAAGCCGGTGGATCTGGTGGCGCTCGAAGTGTTGATGGTGCGGTTCAGCGCGCTGGTGGCGGAACAGCGGTGGATTAAGGAGATCGACATCAATCCACTGTTGGCCTCGCCGGATGGGTTGATCGCGCTCGATGCGCGCGTGGTGGTGCATGGTCCGGAGGTCTCGTTGGATCAGGTGCCGAGGGCTGCCATCCGGGCGTATCCGACGCGCTACGTGGCGCCGTGGACGATGAAGGACGCGACCGAGGTCACGATCCGGCCCATCCGGCCGGAAGACGAACCGGCCATGGTGGGCTTCCACGAGACGCTGAGCGAGCGCACGGTGTACCTGCGCTACTTCCACCTGATGAACCTGGAACAGAGGACGCAGCACGAACGGCTGACCAGGATCTGCTTCATCGATTACGATCGCGAAATGGCGCTGGTGGCGGAGCGGCGCAATCCGGAAACCGGCGTGAGCGAGATCTTTGGCGTGGGCCGATTGATGAAGGTCCACGGCACCACGGAAGCCGAAGTGGCGGTGGTGATCAGCGATAAGTGGCAGGGTCGCGGGCTGGGCAAGGAACTGCTGGCGCGGTTGTTGATCGTGGGGGCGGACGAGAAGTTGACCAAGTTGACCGCCGATATACTGCCCGACAACCGCGAAGTCATGCGCATCTGCGAAAAGCTCGGTTTCACACTGAGGCATTCGTTGGATGACGAAGTGGTGCGCGCCGAATTCAAGATCTAACTGGTGGGGTCCTCATTCCACCGCTGTGGAGGGCGCGACTACGGCGTCCAACTCACCCCGGTGGAGGCGCACGTGCAAGCGCGACCCGGGCGGCGAGGCGGCGGCGTCCGTGACCACTCCGGCCCGGTTCGACACGATGGCGTAGCCACGCTCCAGTACGCGCAGCGGGCTGAGTTGCGAGAGCTTGGCGGTGACCTGGTCGAGCCTGCCGCGGTCGCCGGCCAGGCGCGTGCGCATGATTTGCATGGCGGCGTTGTGCACGGCCTCCATGCGGCGGCGGCCGGCGGCCAGGCGGGGGCGCACGTCGAACTGGCGGAGGCGCGCTTCGAGTGAGCGCCGCGCCCGTTCGCGGCCCTCGATAGCGGCGCGCATACGCTCCCGCATGCGGAACTCGTGCTCGTCGGTCTGCTGCAATCCGCGGCCGATGCGCCGGTGCAGAGTGCCGAGCGCGCGGTCGATGCCTTGCTGGCGCAGGCGGCGCTCCAACATCGCCAGGCGGTAGCGCACGGCCTGTGCGGCTTTGGCGCGCGCGGCGGCAATGCGGTCGAGGAGTTCGTCGCGCGTACAGACCACCATCTCGGCCGCGGCGGAAGGCGTGGGGGCGCGCAGGTCGGCCACGAAATCGGCGATGGTGACATCGGTCTCATGGCCCACGGCGGAGACCACCGGCACGGAACAGGCGGCGATGGCGCGTGCCACGGCCTCCTCATTGAAGGTCCAGAGATCCTCCAGGGAGCCCCCGCCGCGGCCCACAATCACCACGTCCGGCCACTTGGTGCGGCTGAAATATTCGATGCCCCTGACCAATTCCTCCACCGAACCCTCGCCCTGCACCAGCGCGGGATAGAGGCGGATGTGCAGGCCGGGGAAGCGGCGCGCCAGAATCTGCACCATGTCCGCGATGGCGGCGCCGCGCGGCGAGGTGACAATCCCGATGCGCCGCGGAAAGCGCGGCAACGGACGCTTGCGTTCCGCCGCGAACAGGCCCTCGGCGGCGAGTTTCTTCTTGAGTTGCTCGAAGGCGAGTTGCAGCGCGCCCAATCCCTGGGGTTCCAGCAGTTCGACCAGGAGTTGGTACTCACCGCGCGCTTCGTAGACATCGATACGGCCGCGCGCCAGCACGGCGAGTCCGTCTTGCGGCTTGAATTTCCAGAAGCGGTGGGCGGAGCGGAAGGCCACCGCCTTCACCTGGGAATCGCGTTCCTTCAGGGTGAAGTAGTAGTGGCCGCTGGCGGCGAGTTTGAGGCCGGAGATTTCCCCGGCCACCGAAATATCGGAGAACTCGCCGTCCAGCATCGCCCGGATGGCGCCGTTGAGTTCGCTGACGCTGAAGACGCGGCGTTGCGCAAAGAGGTCGAATTGCTCCACTAACGCATGGTAGCGCGCTACTTCTTCACGGAGAGAGTCACGCCGTCCGGGGAGGATGCTCCGGAGACCGTGGCCTTGAGCGCGTAGTCGCCATCGGCCATGGAAGCGGGCACTTGAATCGCCACCTGGTAGAGCCCCGCGTAGCCGGGCGAGAGCAACCCGTAGATCACGAGGGCGTCGGCGGTTCCGATCTTGACGCTGACCGGGCTGGTATTGTAAATCTTGTCCCCGGGTACCAGAATGCCGGCGGCGACCGGCGGGGTGGTGGGGCCAAAGCCGGTGCCCCAGAGAAGCAGCACGTCTCCGGGCTTGGCGGCGACCGTGGTAGCCCCGGCGAAGGTGCCGTCCTTGACGGCCCAACTCCCGTCCGCGTTGCGGGTGGCCACCACCTGGTTGCCGGGCCAGAGGAAGAAGGCCGGAGATTGCGCCACCACATTGGCCGTCACGGCGACGCTGGTTCCGCCGGGAGTGGTGACGGTGACGGGCACGGGTCCGGTCCCCACGTCGGGCGCCTGCACGTCGATCTGGTTGGGGAAGATGCGGTACACGAAGGCGGGCTTGCTGCCGATATCCACACGGACGCCATCGAGCGAGGTGGGCAGGACGCCATTGACGATGCCTTTGTCCCACGTGTCAAATGCCACTGGAGACAGGTTGGTCCCGAAGATGGTCACGTAGGAGCCGGGGACAATGCCGGGCTGAAAGCTGGCGGCACTGACCACCCCGCCCGCACTTACGGTCGGTGCCGGCCCGGCGGCGCCGGGCGTCATCGTGTAGCTGGCGGTATAGATATGGTCGCCCGTCTCCTGGCCGTTGGCATTGGCGGCATTTCCGGCGACGTAGATTACGACATTGCCGACGGCGCTGGCGGGCGGCGTCCAATCGAATTCGTAGGTCTGCGAGGTGGACTGGAGCCGCGAACTGCCGTTCTGGGTGTGCTCTACGTAGGCCAGTGCCTTGGCCGCG
>JAPKZC010001133.1:0-20451 GCA_026394025.1 Candidatus Solibacter sp. | reverse complement strand
CCGAAGTCCATAAAGACTTCCTGAAAAGGATCTAAGCTGGGAGGCGCGCAGACCACGGCGGTGAATCGGTCGGTGGAGGTGAAGGATCCCGCCTGGGTCTTGGAATCGGAGGAAGGCCGCGCAGTCAGCTGGAAACCCCACGCTCTGGCCGTGGCATCGCTGATGGTGACCACCAGATGTTGCTTGACGCCGGGAACATAGGTGGATCCGCCGGGGGAGGTCGCCGTGACGCTGCCGCCCCGTCCGTTCAATGCCGTACCCACGTGGCACTTGGCTTCGGTGCAGTTCGATTCGCCCGGAACCCCGGCCTTGCCCGCATCCGGTCCGGCGGAAAACGCCCAGACGAGCAATGGGAAGGCACCCATGATCACGGCCACTTTGGCGGCATACAGCTTTCTTTTACGTTCCATAATTCCCCTAGATTACTCGATGCTTCGGGGGAAATCTCCTTACTCCTGAGAGTTTTACGAAACTATCACAACTTGTAAACTATTCCGGCCAGTTGGAGCGCCTTGCGCGCGGTGGTACTGACGGGAATCTCCGCAAGTTGTGCGATTTTGAACCAACGGAAGCCCTCGCCGTCCGGCAGGCTGGCGGTGGCGCTGCACACTTCCAGGGAGTAGTGGTGGTGCGTGATGGTGTGGCGGATCTCGCCGATTCGCTCACCGAGTTCGGCGGCGGGGAGGTCTTCGGGCGAGGGCAGATCCCAAAATCCGGCCATGCGGCTGGCCCCCGCATCGCGCTGCCGCAGCAGGATACGGCCGCGATTGCGCACCACCAACAGCGTGCCGCTGAGGCGGACCGCAGCGGTCTTGCGCAATTTCACCGGCAGTTGCGCCGCCGTGCCTTCCAGGCGCGCCCGGCAACAGGTGGCCAGCGGGCAGACCAGGCAGAGCGGATTGCGCGGCAGGCAAACCGTGGCGCCGAGTTCCATCAGCGCCTGATTGAAGTGGCCGGGCTCCCGCGCGTCCAGCCACTGCTGGGCGATTTCGCGGAAACGTTCGCGGGTACGGCCGGCGGAGATATCGGACGCATCGTTCTCCACCCGAGCCACCACGCGGAGCACGTTGCCGTCCAGCACGGCGTAGGGCAAGTCGAACGCGATGCTGCCCACGGCAGCGGCGGTGTAATCTCCAATGCCGGGGAGCGCGCGTATGGCGGCATACTCCCGTGGGAAACCGCCGGCGGCCGCGATGCGCTGCGCGGCACGCCACAGATTGCGCGCCCGCGAGTAGTAGCCCAGGCCGCTCCACAGGGCCAGCACGTCGTCCTCGGCGGCGGCGGCCAGGGCGGCAACGGTGGGGAAGCGTTCCAGGAAGCGCCGGTAGTACGGGATGACCGCCTGCGCGCGCGTTTGCTGGAGCATGATCTCGCTCACCCAGATGGCGTACGGATCGCGCGTATGGCGCCAGGGAAGATCGCGATGCCCGCGGGCATACCAGGCGAGCAGCAGGCCGCTTACTCGATGACGCGCAGCCATTCGGCGACCACGGCGAAGCCTTCCGGATCCACGTCCCACGGTTCGAACTCGGGGTTCAGGGGCTCCAGCCGGACCTGTTCGTGCTGCCACTCATCCTCGCCCCGGTAGACCTTGCGGCTGGTGTAGCGCTTAATGGTGTAGCGCGCGGTCTGGTCCAGCACGCCGAAGCGTTCGATCAGCAGGATCTTGCCCTGCCGCGAACCCGCCGGATGGAGGCGGAAGAGATTGAGACTGCCATCGGGAATCCGCGGTTCCATGGACCGGCCTTCCACGTGGGCCACGAAGAGATCTGGCGAGAGATGCATGCCCTCGGGAGCGGGGACCCAGTCTTCCGCGTCGGATAGCATCTCATCGCTCAGGCCGCCCGCCGCCGCGCGCAGGCTGAACAGCGGCACGTGGGTGCCGAAGCGCCGTACCACGGTATCCTCGACGTGTTCGCGATAGAGGCGGTCCACTACCCGCGAGAAGGCATCCACCGCCACCGCCTGCCGCTCGCTGACGCGCAAGCTGTTCGACAGCGTGTCTTCGAGCGATTGCAGAAAGGGCTCCGCGCCGGATTCGGCCAGGCACTGCCGGATGTGATCTTCCAGCGCTTCCAAAACTTCCGCATCTTCGGGAGCGGCGATCTGCGCGAAATCACGGCGCATGCGGAACCACGGCCGGCCGCTGTCCAGATCGATGAGAAGCACGCCGATGGGGCACGGGGGGCGTTCGGGCAGCACGGCATCCAGGAGCACATAGGTACCCTGACGGCATCCGCTGATGGGAAGCACCCTGGATGTCACGCTTTCATCCTAGTCTACTTATCGGGCGGAATGCTATGCCCGTGAATTCGGTACTAGGGAAGTTGTCCATTCAACGCAGAGGCGCAGAGGCGCAGAGATAAGCGCAGAGAAAACCAAAACAAGATAGACGCCGTGAGTACGACTCGCTACCACTGTGCAACGCCTGCGCCAAAGCCTGATACCCGCCCCCCGTGGTTTTCTCTGCGCTTATCTCTGCGTCTCTGCGCCTCTGCGTTGAAGTCTTCTGCCTACATCGTTCCTAGCTTCTCCCGGTTAGGGGCGCTTGTCCGGCGCCGCGGCCGGAGTCCCCGGAACTTCATTCGGGAAGTACCCTTCCCTCGCGCTGATCTTCACGTTCGGCAATCCCGGAATGTCCACGGTGATTTTGCGGTACGTCTTGGGTCTGGCCTCGGCATCGAAATCCGGCTTGTAGCGCAGAATGTACTGCGTCGTGATCTCGCCGCCGATGCCGCCTACGGCCTTGATGATGCCGTTGGAAATCTCCGCCGCGTAGCCGCCCGTGCCCACCGTGAGCGCGTAGTTGCCGTCGTCGGAGGGATTCGAAAGATAGCCGGACACGCCCTTGTAGAGCGCATTGAGCGGGTATTCCACGTGGCCGCCGGTTTTGTGGGTCAGCCGCTCCAGCACATCCTGGGATTCGTTGGAGAAGCCGAACGCCATGGTGCTGACGGCGTAGATGGTGACCAGGTTGCGTTGTGCGAGTTCCAGGACCTCATCCAGGTTGTGGGTGCTGGCGTTGTCGTGGCCATCGCCGACCACGATGATGACGCGCCGCGGCTCGTAGGGCTCGCCCTTGACCAGCTCGCGCCGCGTGCATGCCAGGTAAATGGCGTCATACAGGGCCGCGCCGCCGCCGGGCTTCATCTTGCGGACCTTCTCGGCGAGCTTCTCGGAATCCCAGGTGGTGTTGACCAGGATATCGGCGGTATTGCCGTAAGAAATCAAGTAGCCGGTGTAGCGTTTGTCGCCGGGCAGCAGATTCCAGACCAGTTCCAGAATGGCGTCCTGGTAGGTCTTCCAGTGGATCCGCGAATTGTTGCTCAGGTCGATCAGGAAACCGGCCACGATGGGCTGTTTCTCCTCGTGGCTGAAGAACTCGATATTCTGCGGTTTGCCTTCGTCAAGCACGCGGAAATCCTTCTTCACCAGGTTGGAGACGAAGCGGCCTTTGTCGTCGGTCACGGTGACGGGCACGATTACTTCGGTGGCGGATCCCCTGAACTGGACGCGGCTCGGGTCGGGTTGCGGCGCGGCAGGTGGCGGTTGCGGCGGCGGAGTGGTTTGCTGGGTCACCGCGGGCAGGCAGAGAATCAGCCCGCAGAGGGAACGAGCGGCGAGAACGCGTAAGGCAGACATGACGGCGTTGGTCCTATTCTAGCGCGGGAGGAGGCCGGCCGGGGCCGGGGTGGCGCTAGAGCTTACTGACGGTAACGAAGTAGAGATCGGTAGCGACTTCGAATTCGTCTTTGTGAAGCGGCGTCTTCATGGTCCGCCACTCGACAGTGGGCTGCACAATCTGCCAGCGGTCCTTGCTTCCCACCCGGACCGGCATCTGGAACCCCGGCTCATCGGCCTTCCACCGGTAGGCGACTGTGCCCGCGCCCTCGTTCCACCTCAGTTCCAGGGCGGGGAGCGCGGGGTGGCGCAGGTACTGGTCGAAGACCGGGGTCAGGTTCATACCGGTCTGCTGGTTGAAATACTGCACCACATCCTCGGTCATGATGTTCCGATACTTGAAGTGCTGGTAGAAACCGTGGATCAGGGTCCACCAGCGGGCATCGTCATTGACCACGCTGCGCAGGGTGTTGAGGAAGAGCGCTCCCTTGAAGTACTGGTCCTGGGGCGGTGTGCGGTTGAGGCCGCGCGCGGTGACGATGGGCTGCTGATTGCGGACCTTCGACTTGTACCCGTTGGTGTACTTCAGGCCATCGCCGCGTCCCCACATGTACTCGACGTAGAGGCACTCGAGGTAGGTAGTGAAGCCTTCGTGGATCCACATGTCGGACACGTCGGCAGCGGACACGCTGTTGCCGAACCACTCGTGCCCGCTTTCGTGGATGATGATGAAATCGAAGCGCGGGCTGATGCCCACGCCGGTCCAGTCGCGCTCCAGATAGCCGTTGGCGAAGTGGTTGCCGTAGGTGACGGCACTCTGGTGCTCCATGCCGGAGTAGGGGGCTTCGATCAGCTTGTAACCGTCCTTCCGGAAAGGATACTCGCCGAAGTAGTGCTGGTAGGCTTCGAGCATTCCCTTGGCCTGGGCGAACTGCTTCCTGGCTTTCTCCAGGTTTTCGGGCAGGGCGTAGAAATCCAGTTGCAGGTTGCCCAGGCGGTCTGCCCAATGTTGGTAGTTGCCGATGTTGAGCGAGACGTTGTAGTTGTTGATGGGGTAGTGCACCAGCCAGTCCCAGCGCGTGTAGCCGTCACCGAGATCGGTCTTGCCCACGAACTTGCCGTTAGAGACGTCCACCAGGCCGTTGGGAATTGCGACGCTGATTTCCATACGTTCCACTTCGTCGCGCCACTGGTCTTTGTTGGGCCACCAGATGCTGGCGCCGATGCCCTCGCACGCGGTATTGACCCAGGCGTGCCCCGAGGGGTCCTTCTTGAAAGTGATGGCGCCGAACCGGCCGGTCTCCACCGGGTTGCCGGAGTAGTGGAAATCGATGCTGTAGGTGCGGCCGGTGCGCAGGGTCTCGGGGAAATCCACGAAGACGGCTCCGGAATCGCGTTCGTATTTGAGGGTGGTGGCGCCGAGGAGGATCTTGTCGACGTTCAGCGCGGCGTGCAGATCGAGCTGGATCCGCGTGGCGTCCCGCAGCATCTTGAAGCGGATGGTGTTCTTGCCGCTGAGGAACTTCTTTTCCGGGTCAACGCGCACATCGAGGTGGTAGAAAAGCAGGTCGTTGTTGGCGCGATACGGCCCGTATTCCCCGCGCAGGAGGTCGGCCCGGGTGGGGACGGGGGGTGGCGCGGGCTGGGCGGAAAGCGCGGCCGCGACACACGCCGGAAGGAGGATGCGGAAGATTGGATGGCGCATAAGGGTCAACCGGCGAGTCCGGGAACGCCGCCGAGAGTTTTTGCCAGTCTGACGGCGCGCAGGATGGACTGCGCCACGGCTTCGGCGGCGGCCACGCCCAGATTATTGATGTCGGCCTGAAGCGCGCCGAGCGACAGGGCGAAGGCGATATCGCCATCGGCCATGGTGTTCACCGGGTAGATGGTGCGCGCCATGCCGAGAGAGGCGAACTGGGCGAGTTTGTTGGCCTGGACCTTATTGAGCCTGGCATTGGTGGCGACCACGGCGAGCGTGGTGTTCCCGGTAGCCGTCCCGATAACGGCGCCACGCTTCATCTCGGCTTCGCTATCGATGCATTCGCGGCTGCTCGCGTTCTTGCGCGCGCCGGCGATGATCTTCGCGGTGGCGGGGTCGCGCACGTCGCCCAGGGCGTTGACGGCGACCAGGGCGGAGACCAGCACGCCGCCGGGAAGGGTGACGGTGTACGATCCGATACCGCCCTTCATCGCCTGCCTGATGCCGAAGAGTTTGCCGATGGTGGCGCCGGTGCCCGCACCCACGCAACCTTCCTTTACGGGGTCCGCGGTGGCTGCCGCGGCGGCGGCCTCGCCCATGGCGGCGCTGGGATGCACGTTCGCTTTACCGATGGCGAGATCGAAGAGAACGGCGGCGGGCACGATAGGGATATGCTGGCCGCCGAACAGGTAGCCCACCTTGCGGCCGGCCAGGTAGCGGCGCACGCCGGCGGCGGCTTCCAGGCCAAAGGCGCTGCCGCCCGCGAGCAGGAAGCCATGCACCCGGTCCGTCACGTGGGCTGGGCTGAGGGTGTCGATCTCCTGCGTGCCGCTGGCGCTGCCGCGGACATCCACCCCGCCCACGGCGCCCGGCTCGCAGAGGATGGCGGTGCATCCGGTGACGGCGTCAAAATCCGAAACGTAGCCGACGCGAATGCCGGGGATGTCTGTAAGTCCCTTCATGACTGGGTTTTCCGGTTCTATGGTAGCATCGGAGTGCGGGGAACGAACCTACTTGCTGGATCTGCTGAAAGAGCCTGTACTTGCTGCTCAGGAATTCTTCTTGCTCGCAGGAAAGGCCCTCAAGAACATCTTCCGGCGGCCTCACTACGGCGACGACATTGCCCTTCAGATGGACGCGATCGGGGTGGGCTCGCTACCGATTGTAGTCATGATCGGGTTCTTCAGCGGCGCTGTGATGGCGCTGCAGATGTCGCGCGCTCTTTCGCAATACGGGCAGGTGGGCAAGACCGGCACGCTGGTGTCCCTGACGCTGGTGCGCGAACTCGGGCCGGTGCTGACGTCGATCATGGTGGCGGGGCGCAATTCCACGGGAATGGCCAGCGAACTGGGGTCGATGAAAGTCACCGAGCAGATCGACGCCATGCGCGCGCTGGGCACGGACCCGATCCAGAAACTGGTGACTCCCCGGCTGATCGCCACCTGCGTGATGCTCCCGCTGTTGACGATCATCGCGGATTTCGTGGGCATGGTGGGCGGCTTCATCATTGCCAAGTTCGTCCTCAGCATCGAAAGCCGTCAGTACTGGACCTCGGTGTGGCGGGCGCTGGAGTGGAACGACGTGACGCAGGGGCTGTTCAAGCCGCTGGTGTTCGCGGTGGTGGTCTCGCTGATGGGCTGCTTCTACGGATTGCGTACCACCGGTGGAACCCAGGGTGTGGGCCGCTCCACCACGCAAGCCATGGTGATGGCGACGGTACTGATTTTCGTGCTGGATCTATTGATCACGCAGGTCTTCGTGAGCCAGGGTGGGGCCTGATGGCCGAGCCAGCGCGGATCGCGGTGCTGCGATTCGAAAACGTCACGGTCTCTTTCGATGGCGACGTGGCGTTGCGGGACATTTCGTTTGCAGCGTACGAGGGTGAATCGCGCATCATCCTGGGGGCGGCGGGCAGCGGCAAGACGGTGCTGCTGAAGACCGCCATGGGGTTGACCAAACCGGAATCCGGCAAGGTCTTCGTGTTCGGCCAGGACATCTCCGCCATGCCCGAAAAGCGCCTGTTCGACATTCGCGGCAAGATCGGCATGCTGTTCCAGGAAAGCGCGCTGTTCGATTCGCTGAACATCGCGGAAAACGTGGCGTATCCGCTGCTCAACCAGCCGTCGATCCGATGCCCGAAAGCCGAGGTGCTGCCGCGCGTGAAACGGACGCTCGAATTCGTGGAACTGGGTGGAACCCTGGAGAAATTTCCCAGTGAACTTTCCGGCGGCATGCGGCGGCGCGCGGCCATCGCCCGCGCCGTGGTCACGGAACCACCGCTACAAATGTACGATTCGCCCACCGCCGGGCTCGACCCCATCACGGCGCACACCATTATTGCGCTGCTGATCAAAGAGCGCGATGTCAGCCAGGCCACCACCTTGCTGGTGACGCACCGCTTTCAAGACGGGAACCTGATGGCGAATTTTCGCTACAATTCGGAGCAAGGGGTCCTGGAGCCGGCACGTAACGGGGCCAAACAGAAGTCGAGCACTACCTTCATGGTGATGAAGGAAGGCCGGCTGATTTTCGAGAATGACCAGGACTCCATCGAGGCCTCGAAAGACCCTTACATCGGCAAGTTTGTGAAGCAGCGAGTCTAGACCATGGCGGATCCGAAAAAAGTACGCTGGGCCCAGTTGAAGGTGGGGGTGGTGGGACTGAGCGCTTTCCTGATCCTGGCGGCGCTGATCTTCCTGCTGACCAGCTCCAAGGGGTTTTTCCAGAAGACGGCGCTTTTGCACACCTTCATGGACGACGCCAGCGGCATGGCGGTGGGCACTCCGGTGCGGCTCAACGGCTTCACCGTCGGCTCGCTGGAGCAGATCGAGCTGACCAGATCGGCCGAGCCGAAGCGGTCGGTGGAATTCGTCATGAAAGTGCAGGAGAAGTTTCTGCCCAAGATTCCGGTGGATTCGGTGGCCGGCATCAGCGCGGCCAACCTGCTGGGCGATAAGTTCCTCAACATCACCAAGGGGCGCGATCCGCAGACGGTAAAGAACGGCGCCGAAATCAGGAGCCTGCAGGCGCAGGACATCCCCGAATTGATGGCGCAAAGCGCCAACCTGCTGCAAACCTTCCAGACCATCGTCAACCGGCTGGATTCGTTGTTGGCCGGCGTGGAACAGGGCAAGGGCAACATCGGCAAACTGCTGAAGGACGAGGAGCTCTACAACCGCCTGAACGGAATCGCCAGCGAGGGCCAGAACCTGCTGACCGACATACGCAAGGGCCAGGGCACCATCAGCAAGCTGATCTACGACGACGCGCTGTATCAGGAGATCCGCTCGCCCATCAAGCGCGTGGATGCGCTGCTGGCGGATTTGCAGGCGGGAAACGGAAGCGCGGGTAAACTGCTCAAGGACCCGGCGCTGTATGACGAAGCCAAGGCATCGCTGGGCGAGATTCGCGCGCTGTTGGCGGATCTCAATGCCGGCAAGGGGACGGCGGGCAAGTTACTCAAGGATGACGCGCTGCACAGGCGGCTGGAAGAACTGGTGGCCAAATTCAACGGCACCATCGACAAGATCAACTCCGGACAGGGCACGCTGGGGCAGTTGCTGGTCAACCCTCAGTTGTACGACTCGCTGGTGGGCGCCACGCGGGAGTTCCAGTCGCTGGCCCAGGACATGCGGGCCAATCCCAAGAAGTTCCTCACCATCCGGCTGACGCTGTTTTGACCGCGCGGAAACAACTCGTAGTCAACGCCGACGATTTCGGGTTCACGCCGGACGTCAACGCCGGTATTGTGGAAGCCCACCGCGATGGGATTCTGACGGCCGCCACGCTGATGGCCAACGGCGATGCCTTCGACGATGCGGTCCGCCTGGCGCGCCAGACGCCGGCGCTGGACATCGGCTGTCACCTGGTGCTGATCGGCGGGCGCTCGCTGGTCACCAGGCGGGCGTTTCCGGCGACGGCGGCGCAACTAGTGGCGGCGCTGGCTACGGGGCGGATTCGTGTGTACGAGGAGTTGGCGGCGCAGGTGCGGCGGATCGTAGATGCGGGGCTAACGCCAAGCCACCTGGATACCCACAAGCACTCCCACCTGGCGCCGCCGGTGCTCGATGCGGTGGCGCGCCTGGCGGAGGAGTACGGCGTGCTCTGGGTGCGGCGGCCCTTCGATTTTCCGCTGCACGCGCTGCGCGGTGGCGTGCCGCGCGTGAAGCGGCTGACCAGCGATGTGCTGGGGTTGATGCGGCGACGATTCCACCGGGTCCTGACGAAGCACGGGTGCCGCACCACGGACCACTTCGCGGGCTTCCAGATTACCGGCCGTTTCCGCACGGCGGAACTGGTGGAGTTGATGTCCGTGATTCCGGAGGGGAGCACGGAGTTGATGGTGCATCCGGGGCGCTGCGGCCCGGCTTTGCGCGCCGCGCGCACGCGATTGAAGGAGAGCCGGGAAGCGGAGCTGGAAGCGCTGGTGGCGCTGGAGGTGAGAGCGGCGATGCTGCGGCACGGCATCGAACTGGTGAATTATGCTGGGTTGGATTGGATTGAGGGCGAGCGAGATACACTTCGGGCTTGAGAAATTTTGTTGCGGCGGCCGGGGCTTGCGGGTTTTGTACCCGATGGGGCGGCGATAAGCGCTATCCGAACATCCACCGGAGATTATCCGTTCGAACGGAAGATCTTCCCGCCGGTCTCCTCCACGTAGGGGAACCACCGTTAGGCTTTTAAGGGCCTACGGGAAGTCAGTACCACCGCACACGCAACGTATCCTGGCCAGGATGAAAGCTGTTGGGGCCGCGCGAGTGGTGCGCACGACCTCTTTCCAATTTGAAAGTAGCATGTGAGGTCAAGCGAATCGGCGGCGAAATCCGGCGAGTTGTTGATTACAGGGCGAATAGAAATATTAGTTTCGCGCAATGGCTTTAGCGGAAGATCACTGGATCGCCGATGGAGACGTCCGCGCCCGCCGACCCCTGGTAGGGCCCTCAACACGAAATCGTCTTCAGGTTCGCGGCGCTCAGGGATGCCGCAGCAAGGCACAGCAGGATCGCTGGTTTCATGGCGATCTGTTTGATTGTGTACCACGTTTCGACCGCGAGGTCAGCCGTGGTTAAGGCACGGAAGGCGGCTCGGCGGTTTTGCCGGTGGGCGGCACCACGGTCGGCTCGACTGGCGGCACCACGGTTGGCTCGACCGGCGGCACCACGGTCGGCTCGACCGGCGGCACCACGGTCGGCTCGACCGGCTTCTTGACCGGCTTCTCCGCGGATTTGTCGGTGGGCGGAACTGGGGGCGGAGGGGCGTCCGTCGGCGTAAACTTCCTGACGGCCACCTGCCGATCGGGGTTCGTGATGGTGAATTTCAGCTCTCCCCTCAACCATTCCGGCTTGGGGTTGGCGATGGTCAGCCGAAGGATCGTGGCGAAGCCTGGCTCGCTGTTGGTTGCGTCCTTCTGGACGATCTCCGGCAGGTTCTGGGCGCAGATGATCGTACTGACCGCCATGTCTGGACGATCTCCGGCAGGTTCGTGTCGCTGGCCCTGCCGCCTTGAATCTGCGACGGGGGCACCACGTCGTCTCCAATGCTGAAGTTCGCATTCTGCGAAAGGCCACTCCCTTTGATGTCCACCGTCAACGCACTGGCGTTGCCAACCGCGGAGACATCGGTGATCGTCGGTCCCGCTTTGCGCGCCAGTTTGCCACCGATATAGCCCGCCGAGCTGATCCCCATGAGTTGCATGAACCTGTCCGGGATCTCAGGTAGCGCGTCGATCGAGGCCGGATCGCTGAGGAACACCAGGCGGACGAAGGTAACCACGCCGACAATGGTCCACACCACGAACTGAAGGCGCTCCGCCGCTACCACACCGCCCGACGCGATGAAGTCGGCCAGCGAGGGGTGAACTTCCCCAGCGCCCTTGTTACCCTTGGCACTGGAGATTCCAGCGACGAGAACGGTGGTGCCGGCGCTGGCCAGCAGAATTCCCGGCAACCCGGCGGGAATATCGGGAAACGCCATGCTTCCCTGGATCATGCTCTTGGCCGTTGCCAGGTAGATGTAACCCAAAATGCTCGCGCCGGTCCATGCATAGAACTGGCATTGCGAGAGGCTGTAGGTATTGGTTTCCTTGTCGAGAAAGAGCGCCGACAGGAAATAGCTGCGGTCGTCTATCTTGTGTTCAAGGTTCTTCTTCCCGGCTCGCAGAATAAAATAGATGGCCAGGAGGATGCCAGCCAGCATGGCGAGCGCCCACAAGCGGGGGGTATTACGTTCGTAGCTGGAAAACGTAACGTCGGACGCGTTGGAATCGCTTCCACCCACGGACACGGTGAACCGCTGCTTCCCAGCGTACTTCCACAGGTCTGGAATGTCCGAAAAAGTAATCTGCTGACGATCTGGCGAGACATTCACCTGGTAACAGTCTGTTTTGGTGTTCGCGTCGCAGCGAGCCGGCGACTTCGCATCGAGGAAGTGCAGATAGTAGTCTGCCTTATCCTCCACAAATCCAGAGCCGATCACCGTGACGTTGTCCTTCTTGGCCTTGTCGTCGGCGGGCTTTCCCTGGGCAGTATACAGTGCCGGAAGGTAAAGCACTTTGGGCGCGACCGCATCGATCTTGGGAACCCTGGGCTTGATCTCGATGGTTGCAGGAATGGCCTTGATCACCACCGGGGTAGTCGCCGAAATCTCCCACCTGCCAAACGAGAGCTTCGGAGGAACGGCAAAGGCAATACTTTTATCGCTGGTCGCGCTGGCATCGATGGTCGTGTGCCCATCGGTCACCGAATTCGTTTGCCTGGCAATCAGCTTTACTGCGTCCCCTGGCTTAATTCCCTCCGCTGCCAGCGTTACAGTGTCGCCGCGAAACACCGATATAGGAACGAACGTCCCGGGATCATCGGCGCCCCATGCGCTCACGAGCGCAAGAAATGCACATATCGGCAATCTCATTTCGGTACCTCGGTCGCTACCGTCAGAGATAGTAGCATAGCCAGTACCGGTGTCAATAGAAATCGCGAGAATCGCCGGAGACCTTCGGGCAAACGGACGCCACGCCCGCCGGACGCGAGTTACTTGGTCTTACTTTCGACCACGCCCAGGTCGGTGAGGATCTTGGGCTCGGCTTCGTCCATGGCCAGCAGATTGTGGCAGGCGTTGCAGTCTTGCGAGATCGTCTTACCGTCCTTGGCGTTGTGGCCGCGTCATGGCAGCGGTAGCAGCCGGGGTTGTCGGTGTGCCCGATGTTGATGGGGTAGACGCCCCAGTTGACTTTCATTTCCGGGAAGATGTTGCGGTTCCAGACGGCCAGCACCTGTTTGGCGGAAGCGGCGATTTCGGCTTGCCGCTGGGCGTAGATCACAGGGTACGTGTCCTGATAGTACTTGGCGAAGGCGGCCGGAATTTTCTGTGCGGCCTCATCGCGGGTCAGGTAGTTGCCCTTCAGAATCTCCACGGCCTTCTTCTTGGCGAAGGGCAAGGTGTTAGAGACCAGGCCGGCGGCCATGGCCTTATCCATCCCGCGTTCGGGCAGGTCGTAGCTGTGCGAGGGACGGTTGTGGCAGTCCATGCAGTCCATCTCGCGCTTCTCCGCGCCGCCGCCGTCGGGTTTGGCGTCGGCCGTGGTGTAGAGCGTCTGCCGCCCGGGGCCGTTGTATTCCACCCACGGGATGTTCTGCCGCTGCTCGTCGGTGGCCGCGTAGCGGATGGAGACGCCGGGTCCGAGGTGGGTGCCGTGGATGCCAATGCCGTGATTGCCGCCGCCGATCTTCATCAGCAGGACGGTCTTGGTGTGGCTATTGGCTTCGTCGTCGGCGAACTTGTTGACCACCCGGAGGCGGTCTTCGCCGTACTTTTGGGGCCAGTGGCAGCTCTCGCAGGTGTCGCGCGCCGGGCGCAGATTGTGGACCGGCGTCGGGATGGGGCGTGCGTAGGTCTTGAAGGTGACGGCCAGCAACTGCCGGGCGCCGGAGAGCTTGCTTTGCACAAACCAACCGGCGCCGGGGCCGATGTGGCACTTGACGCACTCCACGCGGGAATGCGGGGAACTCTGATAGGCGGTGAATTCCGGCTCCATCACGGTATGGCAGGTCTGGCCGCAGAAAGTGACCGAATCCATGTAATTCACCGCGCTATAGCCCACCTGGCTGCCGATTGCGATATTGACCACGGTGGTCAGGCCGATGAAATAGGTCAGCTTGCGCAGTTCCGGATTCGCCCAGGTCAGAGTGGGAAACTCGGGTGGATAAATGTTGGTGCGGCCTTCCCGCCTTCGCTTCAGCCACATACCCAACGGGACCATGATGAGGCCGCCGAAGAACGGGGCTGGGATGGTGAGGTAGGCCAGGATGCCGATGTAGGGGTTTGCCGCCTCTCCCTTCATGGTAATGGGCAGCAGGAAGAGCCAGAAGACGGTGCTGGTGGTGACCAGCACCACTCCCACCAGACTGATCCAGTTGTTCGAAAGATGAATCAGGGGGGACAACCATCCACGTCCCCCCTTTGAGAGATTATTGGGCGTCATGCGTATGTGTTAGTCTCCCGCGGCCGGAGCCGGCGGTTTCGGGTGCTCGATGGAAAGGGCTTGTTTCTTGACCGTCTTGCCGGTTAGGAACGCAGTGTTGAGCGGATAGACGTCGGGATCGAAGATGATCGAGTAGAAGTGCCAGACGACGATGGCGAGAGTCGCCAGCAGAGCCTCATAAAAGTGCACGGAAGTGGAAATATCCAGCCACAATTTGGGCAGCAGTTTCAGGGCGATGTTGTTGGCCCAGAGCAGGCTGCCGCTGGCGATCATGACGATGGCGCCCCACGCCACCGCCCAGTATTCGGCCTTTTCGATGTAGCTGTGCGGCGAGCGCACCGGCGGATGCTCGCCTAACCCCAGGTTGTAGGCGAAGCCCGAAAGCGCCTCGCGCGGGTCATTGGTATTCGGCAGCATCTCCTTCCAATGATCGCGCAGCTTACGGCTCACGATCAGGGAAATCAGGTGCGTTATCGAAATTGCGATGAATACCGCGGCGGCCACCCGATGGATCAGGCTGCGCATGGAGTGGGCTCCTTCCAGCAGCAGCAGCGGGCGCGCCCACCACTGGTCGGGGTATTTCAAGGCGAAGCCGGTCCAAACCAGGGTGAGGAAAGAGATGGCCAGCACGGCGTGCTGGACCCGCTCGAAGGGCAACATGCGGATCTCGTGATCGCCGTGCGCTGCGGCGTGCGCGAGGTGCGTGGTGCGTTGCCTTTGGAAGCGCAAGCGGAAGAGTTTGCGGATCCAGTCGCCCCCTTGATGCAGCAGCATGAGGCCGATGGTCACCGGGATGATCAGCAGGTAAAACTGGCGCACCCACTTCAGGGCTTCGGGTTCGGTACCGCCTTCGGCGACGTGGACCTGACTGATGGCGAAGCGGGTGCCGGCGCCTTCGTGGCACCGTCCGCAGGTCTTGGGCAGGTTCTTGGCGCTCACCATGCTCTTGGGGTCATTGGAGCGCAGGATGTTGTGCACCCCGTGGCAACTGGCGCAATTCGCCACCGTTTGGGAGCCGCTCTTGGCGGCCAGACCGTGGAAGGAGGAGTCGAAGCTCACCAGACGGTCGTTGGGCATGCCGAATTTCCGCGTCAGGCGGACGTCTCCGTGGCAACTTCCGCAGGTATCGCGGATGTGGCTGGCATTCACCGGACTGGCGGCGTTGGTGTGCTTGATAATGTTGTGCTCGCCGTGGCAATCCGTGCATAGCGGCGCCTGGGCGACGCCGCGCGCCAACGCCTGGCCGTGCACGCTGGTGCGGAATTGATCGACCACTTCGGTGTGGCACATGCCGCAGGTATCGGGGACCGCGCCGCGGAATGCCTGCGACTTCGGCGCCAGCAGTTCGTGGGCCCCGCCGTGGCACAGGGAGCAATCGGGCGCGCCCTCGTTCCCGCCCTTGCGGGCCTGCCCGTGGACACCCTTATCGTAGTCGCCCGCCTGATCGGCGTGGCAGGTCAGGCAGGCGGGTTTGGGGATATTCGCGGGGTGGGGCACTCTTTCGTGCGACTCGTGACAAGTATCGCAGGAGAGCGCGGCGTGGGCGCTCTTGGCCAACTTCTCCCCCTGCTTGTGGCAGGACGTACACTCCGGCGCAGCGGCATATAGACCGGCGCCGGAAACGCCCGCAAACAGGCCTAAGAACACGGAACCGAGCCTCAGACCCAAGGAGTAAAATGCCCGGTTCTTCATGCAGCTAGGCTCCCAGGGAGGACCTTCCGACAAGTTGCCCGTAAATATAAGCGGCAGCGATCAGAAGGCCTAAGACAACCACGACCACGGTTAGGGGTTTGCCCCACTTGTCGATGGCATCGAGTTTTTGGGCGAGGGACGTTTGCTGCGTGAGCGTACCATGCATCACGTGCAGGCTGTCGTCCTCACTTCTGGCGATCATTTGCCGCCACAGGAACAGAGCCAACACAACCAGGGCGAGAGCGATCCAGATTACTAATAACGGAAGAAGATTGAAGTTCATAAATCACCTCCAGATTCGCGCTTCACAGCCGAATTTGCTGGTCCGGCCGAACCGCTGGGCCAGCCGCTAAATTGTGGATGCTAGTTTTGTCGAAGGTCTTGCCAGTGGCTTCTTCGATGGCGTCCACCACCAGCAGCAAGTACGCATCCAGGGCACATTGTACCTGTTGGCGCGCTTCGCAGGAACCATCCTGCGCCTGGTCCTGACAAACCGAACAGACGTTGCGCCGGATGGCCTCAATGTACTGCTGGATGTCGCTGCTGTCAACCGATTGAATCGCCTGGGCCACTTGGGGGAAAAGACGGAACAGCGCGCAACTGGAGGGGTCCTCCAGGCCGCACTGGCCCTCGGTGGTCCGTTCCGTGCACACACTACAGATCCGGTTCCGGACTATGGCCTCTAATTCGTCGAATGAGCGGTCCATGTTGAAGTCTCCTTTCCAGACTGAAAGTGAATGCACGCCGGAGTCCAAGCCGGCGCCGGGCTAAGCTATTGAGTTTTTGAGCGTTTGGATCCGGAGTTCCGGTGTTCTGGGGGTATTGGCGCATGGGCAGTCCCGGGAGTGGGGGAAATTCCGCTCGGGGATAGGGTTCCATGGTGGGGTTTATCAACACGCAACCCAGCGGCCATGATGGCCAGCAGAACGGTGCTGATGGGGTCTTGCTCGCTGACCACGGATACGATGCCGGCCTCCCAGGCTTCGGCCATCAGTTGGGCATCTCTCCGGGTGATCAGTACGATGCGCTCCGGGTTCGCGAGGGGCAGGGGCAGTTGTTCGAGCGCGGCCAGATCGAGCACCATCACGCAATGCTGCGAAGGGTCGGGCCGGCCGACCGATTCGACGTGCCATGCGCAGCTACGGGACAGGGCTTCACGAAGGGCGGCGGCGTACATCCCGTCAGCGATCGCGAGCTGAACCGTTTGCATCATGGACGACTCCACGCCTCCGCCTTCCGACTGCCTACTTCTTCTCCGTGTAACCGTCGAGGCTCTTGTGTTCGCCGTAATACTTCCCGGCTTCGGTCAACTCCTTGGGCTTCGCCTTGGAATCGACGTGGCAGAAGGTGCAGGCCTTCTTCGTGGTCTTTACGTATTCCGCCTTGCCATACGAGGTGGTAGAGCAAACCAGGAAACCGCCCAGCAAAATGACAGCGGGCAATGTAACTTTCAAGTGGGACATGATGCCTCCATTCGGGAAGTTAGCAATTGCAGCGCCATCCCGCTAAGTCTCTAGATTCGGACCATTTGCCCCGAATTCACCCGCTGTTGGGGGGGGCATTCCCCCCGAAATAGACGCTGGTTGCGCGAATTCACGCAGTCGTCTTGCTATAATCGGAACAAGTTTCCAAGTTAAATGTCAAAGCTCACCCCAGGCTGGCAGAGAACCAGCGTTCTGGAATCGGTGTTCGACCAACTGTCCGACGCCCTGGTTCTATACGATCCGGAATTCCGTATCACCGGAGTAAACCGGGCGGCGGAGAAGCTCTTCGCCATGTCCAGCGACCAGATGCTGGGCAAGCACTGCCAGGAGATTTTTCAGTGCTCGGTGTGCGAGCCCACGTGCGGGGTGCTGGTGGGCCTGAACCAGCCGCCGGCGGCGCCCAACTGCACGGTCCACCTGCATACCGATAGCGGCATGGAGCGCCTGGTGGTGATGCGCACCAACCAGATGTTCGACGAGTCCGGCCATCTCACCGGGGTGGTAGCCACCATCAAGGACATCACCGAGGAGGCGGCGCCCCAGAAACGCGAGGTGATCGCCGAATCCCCGTCGATGCGCGAAATGATGAATTTCGTGCGCCGCGTCTCCGCCAGCGAGGCCACCACCATCCTGCTGGAAGGCGAGAACGGTACCGGTAAGGACCTTGTCGCCAAGACACTGCACTATCAGAGCGTGCGCCAGGCGGAGCCGTTCATTGCCATCAACTGCGCGGCGATTCCGGAAACCCTGCTGGAAAGCGAGTTATTCGGCTACGAAAAGGGCGCCTTCACCGACGCGCGCTCGCAGAAGCGCGGCATCTTTGAACTGGCCGACAAGGGCACCCTGTTTCTGGACGAAATCGGCGAGATTCCACTCATGTTGCAGGCCAAGTTGCTGCGCGTGCTGGAGGAGCAGACCTTCCGGCGGCTGGGCGGGCTGAAAGACATTCACCTGGATCTGCGGGTGATTGCGGCCACCAACAAGAATCTGCGCGAGGCCGTCAAGGAAGGCGCTTTCCGCCAGGACCTCTATTTCCGGCTGAACGTAATTCAGATTCTGATTCCGCCATTGCGCGAGCGCACCGAAGACATCGTGCCGATGACCAAGTTCTTCGTCGAGCACTACAATCGCAAGTTCAAGCGCAATATCGAGAACGTGACCGATGGCGCCGCCAAACTGCTGTTGGCTCACGACTGGCCGGGCAACGTCCGCGAACTGCGCAACGCCATCGAGCGGGCCATGATCCTGGAGGAAGGCTCCTCGATCACGGCGGCCAGCCTGCCGATCGCGATCACGCGGCCGGACGGCAGCGGGCAACTGGCCGGAATTCCCAGCGGCACGGAGATTCCCAGCGACGGACTCTCGCTCGAAGATAACGAACGCAGCCTGTTGGTGCGCGCCCTGGAGAAAACCGAAGGCAACCAGACGCAGGCCGCGCGCCTGCTGCGCATCACGCGCGATACGCTGCGCTATAAGATGAAGAAGTTCAACTTGCGGTAGCGGCCGCGCGCGAAAGCCCCGCGGAAATAGTCAGCAGGGGCAGACTGAGCGATAATTCATAGTTGGCCACCGCACACCTGTTCTCCATCATCGTTCCGGTTTATAACGAGGAGGAGTATGTCGCCACGGCCATTCTGCGTGCGCTGGACGCTCCTTTGCCGGAAGGTCTTACGTCGGAAATCGTCGCGGTGGACGACGGCTCCACCGATGCGACGCCGCAGATTCTGGATGAACTGGCAGCCCAGTTTCCGGACCGCATCCGCGTCTTCCACCACAAAGTGAATTCGGGCAAGGGCGCCGCCATCCGCACGGGCCTGGAACAGGCCGCCGGAGAATTCGGCATCATCCAGGACGCCGATTTGGAATACGACCCCGCCGAGTACCCCAAGGTGCTTGCACCACTGCTGGCGAACAAGGCCGACGTGGTTTACGGATCGCGGTTCCTGATCTCGGGAGAGCGGCGCGTGATCTACTACTGGCACGCGCTGGCCAACCACCTCCTGACCACGGCGTGCAACATGGCGGCGGACCTCAACCTGACCGACATGGAGACCTGTTACAAGGCGTTCCGTGTCTCGCTGGCGCGCAGCATTCCGATTCGCAGCAACCGGTTCGGCATCGAGCCGGAGATCACCATCAAGTTCGCCAAGCGGCAAGTCTCGATTTACGAAGTGCCGATCAGCTATTACGGGCGCACCTACGAGGAGGGCAAGAAGATCGGCGCCATGGACGCGGTGAGCGCGTTGTGGGTGATTGTGCGCTGCTGCTTCACGCGCGATATCTACGTGGACAAAGGGGCTAAGATTCTGGATTCCCTGGCCGGCACGAAGCGCTTCAACCGGTGGATGGCCGATACCGTGCGCCCGTGGTTGGGGACGCGCGTGCTGGAACTGGGCGCGGGAATTGGCAATATGACGCAGCATCTGTCGCGCGGGCGCAAGATCTACGTGGCGAGCGATATCAACGAAGAGCACATGGCGCGCTCGCGGGTGCGCTTCCGCGGGCGGCCCAACCTGGCGGTCCGCAAGTGCGACCTGTGCGATTCGGAGGACTTCAAACCCCTGCTCGGGCAGTTCGATAGCGTGGTCTGCCTGAACGTGGTGGAGCATGTGGAGGACGATCTAGCGGCGCTTAAGAACATCCGCTCGGCGCTCAAGCCGGGCGGGTGCGCCATCATTCTGGTGCCGCAGGACCAGAAAGCCTACGGCACGCTCGACGAGGTTTTGGGTCACTACCGGCGATACTCCGAAGCGCAATTGCGGGCGCGCATGGAAGATGCCGGTTTTGTAGTGGAGCGCATGCTGCACTTTAACCGCGCGTCGCGTCCCGGATGGCGATTCAACGGCCAGTTACTGAAGCGCCGTTCCTTCAGTAGATTCCAACTCAAAGTGTTCGACACGCTGGTGCCGTTGTGGAGGCGTATCGACCACCTGTTCCCCTGGCCCGCGGTATCGGTGATTGCCATCGGGCGCGCGCCCGGGAGCACGCCGCCGGTCGACTACCTGGCACGCGTACCCAGATAGCTGTGAAACACTGTGGTTGACATGCTGACCGGCAGGGGGACCGATTGGATCCGTTGGATTTCCACTGCCGCCGTCCGTATCAGGGCTGCCACCATACCACCGAAAACCGGCAGCATCACTGAGTACGCAATGTGCTCGAAGAGAATGGTCACGGCATAGACGACAAGGCAATAATGGAGGCCCAATGCCATGCTCCCCATCTCCTCCAGGCGTGGGTCGCCGCGGGTTTTCTTGTACAGCGAGTAAGGGCCCGTCAGGGCCATCACTATCGCGGCGACGAAGAAGAGAAACGCCGGGATGCCCAGTTCGCTCGAAACCTGCGTATAGCTGTTGTGCGTGCCCAACCAGGTTCCCTTGGGAAAACCGCTGGCCTTCATATAGGCATCGTCGGCCACCGCAAACATACCGGGACCTACGCCGAAGAGCGGATGCCTGATGGTGAAGATCAGACTGTGC
>JAPKZC010000483.1:5893-19615 GCA_026394025.1 Candidatus Solibacter sp. | reverse complement strand
GGATTCCGGTACCCCGCGTTTTGCACCCTTATCCGATGGATCGCTTTGTCGCCACCCATCCAAGGTGGGAGCCGTATGCGTAGACGCGCACGTACGGTTCTGTGCGGGGGGCGATCAGCGATGGTCGTCCCTACCGCGACACCAAACCTTCCTTGACACCGCTTTCCCGGAGGCAGTCTTCCACCTCCCGTGTGATGTTGAGGAACGCTCGCCGGCCGTTGACCTCAAACCACAATTCTCTGCGAAAAGACTTCACCCTTCCATTGTCGCTCTAGCGCAGGCTGTTGGCTCACGGGCGGATGGAGATTGGCTCGCGCCAAGCAAAAGAATCTCGAGTTAACGGTTTGCCGACTCGAGGAAGTACCTGCGACCCGGAGCGTACGCGCCGCGGCTCTGATTCATGCCCGTTACGGTAATACCCGGTAGACGTCGTAGGCGTTGAGTTCCCCGCACCCGATAGCGAACGGCAGGTAGCCGAAGCGGATGGAAAAGAACCCGGCGCTCAAGCGCCGGTTGAGCACGAAAACGCCGCAGCGCCGGTCCGTATGGGTGTAGAGCAGTTCGCGGCGGAGGGGCAGACGGTCCAGCTTTCCGTAGTAGTCCAGGCGGCTGACCACGATGGTATCGCCGGGGTCCGGCAGCGGCGGCGTGTTGGCCAGCGCCCTGGCGCCGGCATCCTCGGCATACGCCAGAAAGGCCCACTGCCCGCCCGCCCATACCCGCATGCCACGCTGAATGCGCGGCGCAATCAGCCGGTCCACGGCCTCGCGCTGCGAGGCGGCGAGCGTGGTATCGCCAACCACGATGAGGGCGCCGGAGATCCAACCAAGGGCCACCAGCAGTGCCACCGTCAGCGGATATCGCGGCTGACGGACGCGCGCCGCGTGCAGCACGATCAGCAGCGCGGCCGCCGGCACGCAGGGCAGAAGATACTTGGCGGCCATATGCACGTAGGGCAGCGCCACCATCCCGGAACCCAGCCACACCCACAGGGGCAGAACGCTCTCTGAGTCTGGGGGGAAGAAGAGCCCGAGCTTCGCTCGGCCCGGCAGGCTGAAGCCTGCGCCACCCAGGCCCACACAGGCCAGGACGAAGCAGATGCCCAACGCCGCCGGCACCGCGTACAGCACCAGGTTGGCCGACCCTGGAACCATGGACCCTGCGACGCCTAGCGCAACTAACGCGGCCACCACGCCGGCGAACTTCCGGCCGCGGCCGAGCAAGGCGTACACCAGCAGCGGTCCGGTGAGCGCCTGGTAGCAAAGGAAGGCCACCAGATTGCGCGGCACGTTGCGCACCGACGTCATCGCTTGAAACGAAGCGCCCACCGTCGCATTGGCCGCCGGCCCGCGATTCAGACTGACGAACACCGCCACCACCGCCGCCGCAACCGCCAGCGGCCACAGGCACTCCGCCGCGCGCTTCCACGTGATGGGCATGAGCAGCAGCGCCGCCACCAATAATAGCGGCGCCGTGCTGGCGCGGCAGAGCACCGCGGCCGCCAGCAGCAATGCCGAAGCCAGCCCCGCGCCCCAGCGGCGTTCCTCGCGGAACAGGAGCAGGCGGTCCAGGCCCGCCATGGCGAACATCATCGCCATCACGTCCGGCATGCAGGTTGCGGCCATCGCCAGGGTGACCGGGTTCGAGGCGATCAGGAGGCCGACCGTATTCGCCTGCCGCCGGTCGAGGAATCCCGAGAGCAGCAGCAACTGATAAAGATGCAGCATCCACGCACGCCCGCCGAGCGCCACCACCGGGGCCAGTACGTAGGCCGGCAGAGTCCCGCCCAGCAGATACTGCGAGAGCTTCTGGCGATCTCCCGCGTTCCACACCTGTTCGAAATCGGCAGGATGGAGCGGGTCCACGAGCGCATGTCTGGCTTCGCGCAAGAACAACGGATCGTCAATCGTGAATGGCTTGTTTAGAAACGGTAGTAGTAGCAGGCTGGCCACCAAGATGGCCGGCGCCGCCAGGCGAAGCGTCACACCCGGGGCCTCGCCAGGCAGATAAACTGATACCCCAGCAAGCCTGGGAACAGCGCGGTGGCCGCGGCCAGCAGCGCGGTGACGGCACGCATCAGCGGATTGGCGGGGTCAAGGCCCAGCACCAGTTCCAGGGGCATCACGGTGGTCTTCGCAGTCACGATTTCCCAACCGTTTTCCTCAAGCAGCGCGCGGGCCGTTCCGCGGGTGTAGAAATGCAGGTGCGTGCGGTCCAGAATGCCGCGATCGGTGTAGTGGAAGCGCCCGAACAACAGCGCCAGCCGCACCGTAACGTTGGCCACGTTGGGCAACGATACCACCAGCCGCCCACTCTCCTTCAGTGCGGGGCGGACCTCGGCCAGCAGGCGTTCGGGCCGCACCAGGTGCTCCAGCACATCGAGCAGCAGAACCCGGTCGAACTGGTGCTCTCCGGCCTCGCGCGCCAGATCGGGCTGGGCGACATTCAAGTCCGCGGAGATGTAGCGCTGCAGCGCCGCGGTTTCTCCGGCGCGGGGCAGCGCATCCACGCCCACGATGCGATTGCCGTCTTTTTTCAACTCCGCCGCGAAGAACCCTTCGCCGCAGCCGACATCCAGCACATACTGATTCCGGCCCACCAGTTGCCGCGCATAGTAGTGGCTGGAATGCCTGGAGTGCTTGATCGGGTAGTGGACGAAGTACTCGGCGTACTCCGGCGCGCGCATCACGCTGCGGCACGTCCGCCGGTAGCGCCACACGGAACGCACCACGTCGCGCGCGTACTTCAGCCCGTCCACGTTGCACAGTTCCGTCCCGTAGTAAGTCGGAATCGGGACCTCCCGGATCTTCATGGCCTGATGGTGCAGCTTGACGATGATCTGCGTGTCGAAATGAAAATCGTCGGTCATGCGGGAGAAATCGAGCTGCGCCAGCGCGTGCAGGTTATAGGCGCGATATCCGCTGTGAAACTCCGTCAGGTTCATCCCCAGCGCGCGGTTCTCCAGCGTGGTGAGGATGCGGTTGCCGGCATATTTATACAACGGCATGCCTCCCTTCAGCGGCCCCCCGTAAGTGCGCATCATACGCGAGCCGAACACGGCGTCCGCTTCGCCCATGACCAGCGGGCGGTAGAGTTGCGCCAGAATCTCCGGCGCGTACTGCCCGTCGCCATGCAGCAGCACGACAATGTCGAAGCCCTTCTCAATGAAATAGCGGTACCCCGCCTTCTGATTGCCTCCGTAGCCCAGATTCCTGGGATGCTTCAGCACCTGCAGCTTGGGCACGTCGCACGCCGCCTTGACGCCCAGGGCCAGCTCGAAAGTGGCATCCTGGCTGGCATCGTCGAAGACCACCACTTCCTCCACGTTGCTCCACACAGAGGGCGGAATGCGCTTCAGCACGGGCACCAGCGTGGAGATGGCGTTGTACGTGACCATCAGTATGCCGATGCGCTTGCCCTGGCAACTGGCGATCGCGGGGTCGGCGTGCTGCGCAAAGGCAGCGCGCGGTTCGTAACTAAGTCCCGCGGGAGAGCCTAAGTCGGTCATGCTTTGCGCCTCCAAATGAAGTATACCGGCACGTCTGTAGCAATCGACAGCCTGTAGGCAATCGGCCCTCCCGCTCAGTGCCGCCGCCGGAGCTACCGCTGCACCCTGCCCGAGCCACCGCCCTTAAGCAGGGAGTTCACTTCGGCGACCGTGACGCGATAGAAATCGCCCATGAAGGAGTGCTTCAGACAACTCGCCGCCACGGCGAACTCCAGCGCCTCCTGGTGCGACCCGAGCGTCAGTAACCCGTAGATGAGGCCGCCCGCGAAGCTATCGCCGCCACCTACGCGATCCACAATGTGGGTGATTTCATAGTGCCGGCTGACCAGGAATTCGGTGCGATTGTTCAGGCACGCCGCCCATCCGTTATGCGACGCGCTTTTCGATTCGCGCAGCGTGATGGCGATGGCCTTCATCTCCGGGTACGCTTCCAGCACCTGGGCGGTCAGCTTCTGGTATTGCCCGCGATCCAGTTCCCCGGAGTGGACGTCCACGCCGGCTTGTATGCCGAGCGCCATCTGCACGTCCTCTTCGTTGGCGATGGCGATATCGACGTACCTGGTGAGTTCGCGCATCACCTCCACGGCCGATTTGCCGTACTTCCACAGGTTCTTGCGATAGTTCAGGTCGCACGAAACGGTGAGCCCTTTCCGCCGCGCCTGCTGCATGGATTCGAGCGAGAGTTCCGCCGCCGACGCGCTTATCGCAGGCGTAATCCCGGTGATGTGGAACCACCCCGCGCCCTCGAACACCTGGTCCCAATCGATATCGCCCGGCTTGGCCAGCGCGATGGCACTGTTGGCGCGGTCGTAGACCACCTTGGAGGCGCGCTGATTGGCGCCGGCTTCCAGGTAGTAGATGCCCATCCGCCCCTTACCGCGCACGATGCGGGAAGTGTCCACGCCGAAGCGCCGCAGTTCGCCGACCGCCGCATCGGCAATAGGATGGGCGTCGGGCAGCACTGTGACATACGCGGCAGGCAAGCCGAGCTGCGCCACGGCGACGGCGACGTTGGCCTCGCCGCCACCAAACGTGGCCACAAATTGCGGACTCTGCATAAAACGCTCCAGTCCCGGCGGCGCGAGGCGGAGCATGATTTCACCGAAGGTAACGATGGGTTTCTGCATAGTGAACAGATATTGTAAGTGGATTCGCCACCCCCTGGTACCCCCTGGTGACGGAGTTGGACTTCGGGTGGGGATGTGCGAGACTGAGTCCGTCCGGAGTTTCCTCTGCGTAGAGCCCATTACCTGTTGTATTTCGTCGCATCCTGCGCGCACGGCGGCCAGCCGTTCACCCCCAGGGACTGGTGGAACTGGCGGGACATTGCCGCTCCCCGGATCAACGCCGAGGGCACTTCCGTGGTCTACGTGGAAAGCTGGAACGCGCGTGACGGCGACCGCGCCTGCGCAAATCTGTGGACCGTGGCCACGACGGGCGGAGCGCCGCGCCGCCTGACCGACGGGCCGTGGCGCGACAGTTCGCCCGCGTGGTCGCCCGACGGTGCGTCGGTCGCCTACCTTTCCGACCGGGACGGCACGACGCAGATCTGGGTGCGGCGGCTGGAATCCGCCGCCGGTCAGCGGATCACGCGCCTGGAGACGCCGCCACTGACCGTCGCCTGGTCGCCGGATGGCAAGTCGCTCGCCTTCACCGAACGCATCGCGGGTGCACCGCCGGCTGCCGCCTGGGCGCCCGCAGCCATCCTCCCCCTGCTGCAACGCCCCGCGGCGCGCGTGCAACTCTTCGTGATACCCGCCGCCGGGGGTGCGGTGCGCGCCTTCCCGCTGGGCGAACTCTCGCGCCCGACGCCGCGCACGCGCTGGAGGGCGGTGAAATCTACGCCGTGCCCTTAGCGGGGGGCGAGCGCCGCCAGATCACACGCCATCCGGGGCCGGATTACGCGCCGGCGCCCTCGCCCGATGGCAGCCGCATCGCATGGCTGGCGCGCGAACCCAGGGCGCAGAGCTACGTCACCACCAACCTTTACGTGGGCAACGGCGACGGCAGCCGCGCCAAAGTGCTGGCCGGCGCGCTGGACCGTGACGTATCCCATGCACAATGGAGCAACGATTCGCGCACCATCTACTTCCTGGCCGACGATCGCGGCGCCAGCCACGTCTATGCGGCGCGCAGCGATGGTTCGGTGCGCCAGGTGACCACCGACACGGAGCGGCTGCGCGATTTTTCCCTGGCCGACAACGGCCGCGCGGTCACGGTTCGCCAAACACCCGGCGCGCCAGCCGAACTAGTCATGTTCCCGGTGGACCTGCCGGCCAAGCCCCTCAAACTCGCCGCCGCCAATGCGGCCCTGCTGGCCGAACGCGACCTCGGCGCCCTGGAAGAAATCCAGTACGCCTCCGATGGCAAGACGATACAAGGCTGGACGGTCAAACCGCCCGCCTTCGACGGCGCCAAGAGGTACCCGCTACTCCTGGAGATCGACGATGCGCCACGCCGCATGTGCGGCGTCGATTTCCGGCTGCGCGCGCAGGTCTTCGCGGCGCGCGGGTTCGTGGTGCTGTGCGCCAACCCGCGTGGGACGCCGGGGTATGGGGAGGAGTTCGGCAACCTGATCCGCTCGCGTTTCCCGGGCGACGATTTCGACGACCTGATGCGCGGGGTGGACCACCTGATCGCGCAAGGCTACATCGATCCCACCCGCGTGACGATTTCAGGAGGTCTGCTGGCGGCCTGGGCGATTGGGCACACCGGCCGCTTCCATGCGGCCGTGGTCCGCCACGGCATTGCCGACTGGTTGACCGATGTGTCCCACGCGCCGGACGGCATCTTCCGCGCCGCGGCATGGATGGGCGCGATGCCGTGGGACGACCCCGACCAATACGTGAAGCACTCGCCCATCTACTTCGCCGGCAACTTCCGGACTCCGACGCTAGTGATCGCGAGCGATCCCGACCCCGGCGCGGAAGAATTGTATTTTGCGTTGCGGGCCCGCAAGGTGGATTCGGCCCTGTTGCGGTTGGGGCAGGCGGCGCGTCCCAGTCAGGTGATTCTGGAATGGGAAGCGATGCTGGGCTGGCTGGAAAAATAGCCCACCTCTACTTCTTTTTCTCCGGAGGCGCCAGCGGCAGGTCGGAGTTAAAAATGTCGGCCACCGTCTTCCAGTTGCCGTCCGCCTGCTTCTTCCACACCTCCAGGAGCTTGCCGTGGTCCGTCTCCAGCTTGCCTTGGGGATCTTTCATGGTCAACCCGTAAACCCCCATCACATAGGCCATATCGCCGGAACGGGAGACCTCCACTTTGCTTACCTGCCAGGACACGGAAACGTCCGGACCGAGAAGCGAGGCCCACACGGCGCGAATCGCCTGCTTGCCGGTGGCGATGGGGGCGTTGGGGGCCAGCAGAGAGGCATCGTCACTGTAATACGAGACCGTACCCTCCAAGTCATTGGCCGCGGCAGCCTTGGACCATTGGGCGTCCAGCGCTCTAAGCGCGCTTTCATCGGCCGCCCGCGTGTCCGGCGGCGCCTGCTGGCCGCAGGCCGATGCCAACCCGAGTAGAGCAAGACAACCCCAGAAAGCGAGCTTGGATGCTTGTCTGCTTTCGCAACAACTGGTCATCGGTTAGTCCTCCTGATAAGGAGGTCATGATAACACGTCCTCGCCAACCGCAAGCCGCGCTAACGCCACGTGCTAACGTCACGTGCTAACGTCACGCCGGCGTCCGGCCCGATCAGGAGCGACTTATGCCACTCTGAATCATGACGTTTCGATATGCTCTGCCGCTCCTCGTGGTCGGGTTTGCCTGGGCCAAACGCCTGCCCAATTGCGCGATGACCCCTCCGTGCGCGCCGCCCTGGATGCCGCCTAGGGTCAATCCGTGTTCTTGGCGGCGAGTACTAGTCTGGGCAGCTTTCGTATGAGCGAGGCATTGAAGGATTTTGCGTCCTTGCTGAGATGCGCCCGGCGATGGCAGTTCGGGCATAGCCCGATGACCTTCGCGGGGTGGTCCGGTCCGTCGTCAGCCAAACGCGTCGTATGGTGCGTTTCTAGAAACGGTTCACCGTCAGGAGTGCGAAACGGAGCGGCAGCCTCGCAGGCTTCGCAGTGTCCTTTCGCTCGATGCAAGACGTAATTGCGAATCGCCGTCGACGCGACCCGATACACCCTGACGCGTTCTTTTTTCGTGGCGGAACTGGTTGCTCTTAGCAAAGCAAGAGTCCACAGCTCATCAATGTTCGCCGATGGGATGTCTTCGTCCTCGATATCCGGGATCCCGGTCTCTCGGCGCTTGCCGATGAGAGCGCGAATCTGTTCCACTATCTTGTGGGAAGGCGTCGTAATACTGCGGGGGTAGTTCGCCCACTTGAGATCTGGAACACGGCGGCGGAGAGCTGCCAGTGAGATTGGTGGCTCGATGAGCCTGACGGACTCCAGGTCTGCTCCATGTCGATTTTCCCAGTCGGTCCTGGGCTTTGGCCGTGACTTAATCCGCGCCGTCGCGAAGAGCCCGTGCCCGCCAACAACATAGATCACGACTTCGTCACCGACAGATGCGGATTTGGGCGCCACCCAGGAATGAACACTCTTGCTCCGCCCGGCCACTCGCTGGAGCCACTTCTTGTCACCGTTGGCAACGCCAGCCAGGACAATGTGCAGTTCGCGTTCATGCGGTGGTGGCGGTCTGGACCTCACGAGTGTCGCCCCACCGTCATTCTACTCGGAATTTCCGTTTTAGGCTCCGGACACCGTTCGAAAAGAACGGCGCACGTCGCCTACCGGTCCTCTTCCATGTGCTTGAGCCGCGCGTCCATGACCTGTTCGACGCGGAGGAGTTCGGCGCGGATAATATCGCGGGCATCGCTGATCTGACGGCTCAGGTCCGGGCGCAGATCGTCGATCCGCCGATTGGTATCGCCCAGCCGACTATTGTTCACGAGGATGCCAATGAGTACCGCCAAAGTTGGGATGCTGACGGTCAGGAGCGCTTGAGTGGCGTCGGCCATGAACTCATTGTAGCGCGAGGGCCATCCGCTCATCCGGCGAACACAGGTGGGGGGACAGTGCCGGGCAAAATCCCCGGTGCCCGGCCCGGCCGCGAGCAACTTTATGCCACTCTGAATCATGACGTTTCGATATGCTCTGCCGCTCCTCATGGCGGGGGTTTGCCTGGGCCAGACGCCGGCCCAACTGAGTAACGACGCCCGCGTGCACGCCGCCATGGAAGCCGCCAGGCGCAATGAGCCGCGCACGCTGGACCTTCAGGCCCGGCTCTGCGAAATTCCCGCGCCTCCCTTCCAGGAAGCCGCCCGCGGACAGGAGTTGAAACGCCTGTTCCAGGAACTCGGCCTGCGCGACGTGCGCACGGACGGGGCCGGCAACGTGATGGGCGTCCGGCCCGGCAAGGCCTCGCGGCCCAACCTGGTATTTGCCGCCCACCTCGACACCGTCTTCCCGGAAGGCACCAACGTCAAAGTCACCCGCCAGGGCGATATCCTCAAAGCTCCAGGCATTGGCGACGATAGCCGCGGCCTCGCGGTCATGCTCGCCGTGATCCGCGCTCTGAACGAGGCCCGCGTGGAAACCCCCGGCACCATCACCTTCGTCGCCGATGTGGGCGAGGAAGGATTGGGCGACCTGCGCGGCATGAAGAGCCTCTTCTTCGACAGTCTCAAAGGACAGATCGATAAGTTCATCTCAGTGGACGGCACGGGTCTTGGTATCACGCACATCGGGGTGGGCAGCAACCGCTATAAGGTGACGTTCAAGGGTCCCGGCGGGCACAGCTACGGCGCGTTTGGCATGGCGAACCCCATACAGGCCATGGGGCGCGCCATTGCCAAGATCGACGCCCTCGAAGTCCCGCCCCAGCCGAAAACCACGTTCAATGTGGGGCGCGTCGGTGGCGGCACCTCGATCAACGCCATCCCCTTCGAAGCCTGGATGGAGGTGGACATGCGTTCGGCCGACCCCGCGGCGCTCAAGAGTCTCGATACACGGTTCAATGCCGCTATCCAGCAGGCCGTTAGCGAGGAAAACACCCGCTGGAGCAATCGAGGCGCGGTCACGGCTTCCGCCGAACTGGTGGGAGTACGCCCGGCCGGTCAGACCCCGAAGGACAGCCCCATCGTGCAGACCGCGCTGGCTGTCTCCCGGACGATGCAGATTGAGGAGGCGCTGCGCGAAGGTTCCACCGATTCCAATGTGCCGATGAATCTGAACATTCCCGCCATCACCATCGGCGGCGGGGGCGAGGGCACCGGGGCGCACTCGCTCAACGAGACCTTCGACGCCACCGAATCCTGGCGCGGCACCGGGCGCGCCCTTCTGTTGGCCATCGCGCTGGCCAGGTGACGGGGAAGGTCAGCGTGGGTTAAGAATCCTGCCCCAAATCACCTGGTACGCTTCCACCTCGTTGTAAAGATCCTTGCCCGCCCGCACAAAGACGCGCATGTTGGGCTTTAGCGACTCGGCATCCACCAACTGCCCGTCAGCCAGGTAGCGCGTGTCCTTGCGCAGCAGGATGCTCAGGTCGCCCGCCTCGCGCGTGTGGAGTACCACTCGCTGGCTATTCAAGCGGAACACGACGCCGGAAAACGTGATATTTCCCGCCCGGATTGCCGGTTCCGTTTTGGGGTCGTAAGCGCGCAGCCTGCCCAGGGTCTGGGGCCTGGCCGGCGCCGCCGGTTGGATGACGTGGATGGTTCGAGCGTAGCGCAGCGGATACCCGGCGACGGCCTCCGAGACCACTTCCACCTTCTCGCCCGCGGCCAGGCGCGCCGGCTCGATCAGACGATCTTCGCGTTCCACGTAAGTCAGGCGGTCGAACTGATAGCGCAGCACCCGGTTGTCGGCCGCGCGGATACTCAGCTCGCCGGCCGCGTGCGTATCGCACTCCAGCAACACTCCGCGAACCAGGGGAGCGTTCTCCGGCGGACCCGGAGGGTGCACCGCCTGCGCCGCCACCATCCACGGGATGAGCAGCATGATCCCGATCGCCCGCATCCGGAAAACCTCTAGTACACGGTAGCACGGCCGCCGGTGGTATCAGGCTCCGGGGATGCGCGCAGTGCGGCGGATTAGTCGGCGCGGATTTCATGAAGTTTCTCTCCGTTCCACCGATATGTAAAAGCAGTGCAGACAACCGCTCTAACTTTGCTGATCGCATTCCTGGTGGCAGCGGTCGATGCCTGCGCCGAGCGGTACCGCTTTCGCCATTTCGGCCCCGAAGACGGGCTGAATTCGGCGGTCAGCCGGCTGTTGCAGGATCGTACGGGGTTCCTCTGGGTGGGAACCGGCAACGGGCTCTTCCGCTACGATGGAGCGCATTTTCAGCGATTTGGCGTGGAAAATGGCCTGCCCAGCGCCTCCGTGCGGTGTCTGGAGGAGGGGCCGGACGGCACCTTGTGGGTGGTCACCGGCCGCGGGTTGGCGCGCTTCCGCAAGAACTCCTTTCAGGTAGTGGAGACCGGGGCCGACGGGCAGGACCTGCGCTCTCTGAGTATCGGCGCCGATGGCAAGCTGTATCTGGGATTCGACCATGGGCTATTGGTGGGCGTATCTCCACCCTCCGGCGCAGCGGAGTTCGTACCGGTGCCCGACACGCCGGTTGATCAGGTAAACGGCATTCTGGCGGAGCCTAACGGCGACGTTTGGTTCGGCTGCGGGCTCCAACTCTGCCTCCTATCTCAAGGCGGAGTGCGGGTTTTCGACCAGACCAAGGGACTGCCTCCGGAACGCTGGGGCGTCATGCGGCGCGACCGCGCGGGAGACCTCTGGGTGCGCGGACCACAGCACCTCTACGTTTTGCGCCGCGGCGATGGGCGGTTCCAGGCCCGTGACCGCGACTTGCCGCAATCCAGCAACACCGACCTGAGTCTGCTCGAGGATCGACAAGGCCGCATGCTGGTCGCCACCGATCGCGGTGTCGCCCGGCGCGTCGAGGGTCGTTGGGAACGGATAGGTGTCGCGCAGGGGCTGCAATCGGAAACCGTGACCTCCATCCTGGAAGACCGCGAAGGGTCGATCTGGCTTGGCCTTTGGGGCAGCGGCGTGGCGCGTTGGCCGGGGCCCGGTGAATGGACCAATTGGACCACCGCCGACGGGCTGGGCAATGACATCGTCTGGGCGGTGCGCCGCGATAAGGCGGGGACGGTGTGGCTGGGCACCGATCACGGTCTGGTCCGTCTGCGAGAACACCAGCCCCCTCAAGTCCTCACTGTTCGCGACGGGTTGGGCGGCAACAAAGTCAAAAGCCTGGTCATTGCGCCGGATGGCGCCGTCTGGGCCGCCTGTTTGCCCGGCGGCGTTTCGCGCATCGATCCCAAGGGCGGGAAGATCCGGGTATACGGCAAGGGCGCCGGGTTGACTGACGATCGCACCATCGGCTTGTACCTGGACCTCGAAAACCGTCTGTGGGCCAGCACCAGCGAAGGCCTCTTTCGCAGCGACTCGCTGCAGCCGAACCTGCGCTTTGAACGGCAGTTGCCGCCGGGCATCCCTCCACAAACCATGTTCTTTCGCTTCCTCACCGACCGCGCGGGCCGGCTATGGGTGGGCAGTGCGCGAGGGCTCTTTCGATTCCACGCCGGAAACTGGGTCCGGTTCACCACCGCCGACGGACTCAAGGCCGACGGCGTCACCCACATCGCGGAGACCGGCGACGGCGCCATCTGGGTGGGATATCGTGAACCGCTGGGAGTTTCCCGCCTCGGGTTCGGTCCGCTCGGCGTGGAGGTCAGCCACTTCACCAAACGCGACGGGTTGCCGTCGGATTACGTGCTTTTCCTCGGCCTGGATGCGCGCCACCGCTTGTGGACCGGCACGGATAATGGCGTGGCCGTGCGCTCCTCTGCGGGCTGGACGGTCTACACCCACGAGGACGGTCTGGTTTGGGACGATTGCGCAGCCAACGCTTTCCTGGCTGAACCCGATGGAGCTGTTTGGATCGGCACTCTAAAAGGGCTTTCGCGCTACCGTCCCGGCGACCGTGCCGCTCCCCGCATGGCGCCGCCGGTGGTGGTCACCGCGCTGCACTTCGGCGACCGCGCCGGCGATCCTGAAGTCCATTCCCAAGTCCCTTTCCGCGACCGCGATCTCGTGGCGACCTTCGCTGGACTGAGTTTTCTCAGCGAGAAAAACATCCGTTTCCGCTACCGGCTGGAAGGCCTGGACCGGCGGTGGACCGAGACCGGGGAGCGCGAGGCCCGCTACCCCAGCCTGCCGTCGGGCTCCTATCGCTTCCAAGTCGCGGCGCGCCTGGCTGACGGTCCCTGGAGTCCGGCGCCGGCCACGGTATCCTTTCGCATTGTGCCCCCATGGTGGGCCACGTGGTGGTTTCTTTCCCTGGCCACCGGCGCGTGCGCACTCTTCATCGGGCTGCTGGTGCGGTCCCGCATGAACCACATTCACCGGGAACACAGGCGGCTGGAAAGCGCCGTCCGCCAGCGCACGGGCGAACTCCAGATCGAGAAGTCCGTGGTGGAGCGCCAGAAGCAGGAGATTGAGGAACTGCTTCGCCAGGCGCGGGAAGCCTCGCGCCTGAAGAGCAAGTTTCTGGCCAATATGAGCTGCATACAGATCTGGACGAAGAGCAGCGCGACTACATCTCCACCGTGCGCGATTCCGCCGAGTCCCTCCTGGTGATCATCAACGACATACTCGATTTCTCCAAAATCGAAGCCGGCAAAATGGAGCTGGCCCGCGAGCCCTTCTGTCTGCGCACATGCGTCGCCGGCGCGCTGGCCGTAGTCACCTGGAAGGCGCGGGAGAAATCCCTCCGCCTGAGTCACGAAATCGCGCCCGAGGTGCCCCGCATGCTTGGCGGCGATGGCGATCGGCTGCGCCAGATCCTGCTCAATCTGCTGGGCAATGCCATGAAGTTCACCGAACAGGGCGAAGTCTCTCTCGCTGTGTCGCTCGAACCGGGTTCCGGCGTCACGCTGCATTTCGTGGTACGCGACACCGGCATCGGGATTGCGCCCGAGACTCAGAAACGAATCTTTGAGTCGTTCGCCCAAGCGGATGGGTCTTCACGCCGTCCGGGTGGTACCGGTCTCGGGCTTGCCATCTGTTCCAAAATGGTCGAGTTGATGCAGGGGCGAATCTGGGTGGAGAGCACTCCCGGCAGCGGCAGCGCCTTTCACTTCACCGCAAGCTTCGATCGGCTCGAGGACCAATCGCTACCCACCCCCCAAACTCACGTCGCGGAACAGATCGCCGGCCCCACTGCCGGGCCACTGCGCATCCTCCTGG
>JAPKZC010000483.1:0-5873 GCA_026394025.1 Candidatus Solibacter sp. | reverse complement strand
GAGAAGATGGGCCACTCCATCCTGGTGGCCGCCAACGGATTGCTCGCCGTCGAAGCCGCCGCCGCCCAAAGCTTCGATCTCATCCTGATGGACCTGCAGATGCCGGAGATGGACGGCTTCGAAGCCACGGCTCGCATCCGGCGGGCCGAACTCCCCCTCGGCCGCCACACTCCGATCGTCGCCATGACCGCTAACGCCATGCACGGCGATCGCGAAAACTGCCTCCGCTCCGGCTTCGACGGCTATCTCTCGAAGCCGGTCGATCTCCAGGTGCTGGCGAGGATGATCGAACAGTCACGCGCCAACACCGGGGTTTGATGCGGGCCGGGCTCCTTGGGTAACGCGCCGAATCCTGCCAGCGGGGCCGCCGCCCCCCCTTAAAGTGCAAGGAACAAAGCCTTAGAACGCGATTTGAACCTTGCCGCGGAGCCGGGCGTGGCGCCCAATGGTAGTGACCCGATGAGCCTCGACGATACCGCTGAACAGGCGCACTGCAGACGGACTGCGGCGTTGGCCGTCGAACTCGGCCGCCGTGCCGGGGTCGCGGTAGAGCCGCTCGCGCAAGCCGCCCTGCTGCATCATTCGCTCGAGCCGCTCCGCCATTCGAGCGGGTTGGGCCGCCTCGCCTGGCAGGTGCTGTGTGGCGACGATCAGCGCCGAATTGCCGATATCGTCCAAGTCTGCAATCTGGTGGACGAGCAGATGGAAGCCCTGGAGTTCGAATACAAAGAGGTCGAGACCATCTTCGAAGAGATTCAAAGCTTCGCCGCTTTCGAGGAATTCGACCCTGCCCTGGTGGAACAGCTGCGGGAGATGCGCTGCCGCGAGTTTCCCCGCGAACTCAAGCTGCCTGTGGAAGGTGGAGCCGCCCGCCTCGTCTGCCACACCCTGCGCACCCACCGCGAGTGCGAAAACAGGGAGCTGGAAGTGATCGCCCTGCGCGATCCGGTCCTCGCCAGCAGCCTGTTGAACGTGGCCAACTCAGCGCTTTACGGACGCGCCCAGCGGGTATCGACGGTGAGCCGCGCCATCGCAACCGTCGGCGTGATCGCGGCTCGCAAAGTCATGCTGGCGGCCGCCATGCGGCCGCTCTTTGCGTCCGCCGGCCTGCAGCGCATCTGGGGCCATTCGCTGAGTTCGGCGCCGCTCTGGTCGGCCCTGGCCGGCCACACCGGTCTACTCAGTGCGGAGGAAGGGCTGGTGCTCGGACTGGTGCACGACATTGGCGCCGTGGCAGTTCAGTTCCTCCCGCGGGAGACGCTCACGACCCATCGCAACCTGGTGGAGGGAGGCTGCCCGGCCAGCTACGTCGAACGCCTGTTACTGGGGCGCGATCACGGAGAAATTGGCGCCGGGCTGATTGCCGAGTGGCACTTCCCGGAAGAGTTCATCGACGCCGTGCGCTTCCATCACCAGCCGGAGCGGTCCACCTCGAAGCTGGCGTCGATGGCATATCTGGCGGAGTTCTGGTCCGGGCTGGGTGAGGATCTCCCATCCTTCGGACGGGTCGAAGCCTGCCTGGCGCGAGTCGACATCACGCTAGAAACCCTGATGGAAATGGGCAGCCAGGATTCTACCCTGCGGATGTTGAAAGCCGTGGCGTAGGGCAGCTTCAAACACCGCACGAATGCCTCACCTGCCCGGCACCACGTCGATCTGAAGCGCGGGGTCGGCCGCGGGCACCCGGGTGGCCTCCAAGCCGAGCTCGCGCCGTACAATGTTGCACCCCTGCGCAATTGCGCTGGCCTTGTAGAACGCGATCTCGCGATTGCAGCCCTGCCGCCCGAAGCCGCAGTCGCTGGACACAATCAGGCTTTCCACGGGAATATACTTCAAGGCCTTGCGGATTTCTCCAGCCACATCTTCCGGCCGGTCCGCCTGCAATCCGCGATGGCTCACGGCGCCGATGCAGACCTTCTTCTTGAGATGGTTCTTGAACGGCTCGAACAACTCCAGATCCTGCTGGTTGCGATCTTTCATTTCGAGGGTCCACACGTCGCCCCGGCACCGCTCCAGGTAAATCTCGATGGAATTGGCGTAACTCGTGTCCTCCATCACCCGCTGCATGTTCGGGTTGCCCCAGCAGGTGTGGATCCACACTTCCACATCGTCCAGCCCCGCCACCTCGCGGTTGAAGGCGTCGATCATGAATTTGACTTCGTCGTGATCCTTGCCGTAAGTGTTCGCCATGAAGTGGAAGGTCGGTTCCTCGATCTGGATGCACCGGCAGCCTGCCGCCCGTAGGGCCAGCAACTCCTTGTTCATGGCCACCGCCATGTCCCAGATCACCTCGCGCTTGTCCTTGTATTTGGGCGTGTGGATGTCCAGGAAGAGCGCCATCACCTGCGAGCAGCAGGTGCCGAACTTGACCGGTTTGCGCGTCTTGCCCTGCGCGATGCGCCACAACTTGGCATAGTCCAGCGGCCGGTGCTCGATCTTATCCACCACGTGCGGCCATCGCCACCCGGTATAGATTTCGTTCAGCAGGGTGCCCGGCGGATAGTGCAGCCACGGCGCGGTGGTCTCTTCGGGCTGTAGATGGTCGCCTTCGAAACCGGCCCAACGCTGTAAAGGGTAGTGGTGCCAGGCGCGGCCCGCCAGGTCCTCATCCACGTGGAAATCGCCGTGCGTAAGAATGTCGAGTCCGGCGCGCTCCTGGTCACTGAGCAGTGTCGCCATGGCGTCCTGAAACTTCTCACGGAAGTGGACGTCGAGCATGCAGGTGTCCAGCGGCCGCCCCCACATGCTTACATCGAACCAGCGGGGGCGGGGGAAAGATCCGGTGGTGGTACTGGGGAGAATCAAGCCGGCGGTGGCGGTAAACATGGATTTCCTCGTTTCCGCATGGTAATACAGTTTTTCGCCGCCCGTCGCTGCCCCGCGGTTTTTCCGGGTTTTTCGCGAATCCCCCGCTCCGTTCAAATCCAAACGCTCGCCCCGCCTCGTAAGTAGCGGTGTAGCCCAACTCTTGAAGGAGGATTCAAACCATGCGACCAATCTCACGTGGAACCATTGCCGTCGTGCTCTCTCTCGGCGCCGCGTTTGCCGCCAGTCATCGCAACGGCCCGCTGTTGCTCGAAGACCAGACCGCCAACCTGAACGACTTTTACGCTTTCCGCAGCTACGAAACGGGCAGGAGCGACCGTCTCGTCATGAGCATGAGCGCGCAAGGGTTCCAGAACCCGGACAACGGGCCGAGTTACTATAAGTTCTCGACCAGCGTCCTCTACCGTTTCAACATCAATAACTCGCGCGGACTCGACGGAGCCCCCGATCTCCAGATCGACTTCCAGTTTCGCGACACTTATCGTACCAACCCCACGTTTGTATCTTACTTCGGCAAGATCGACTCCATAGACAGCCCCGGGATCTTCCTGTACGAAACCTACATCGTGATCATCCGGGACCTGAAGCAAAACCGAATCGTCGCGGTCTATGACAAGGACGTCAACGGCCACGCGCTCTCCGTGGCGCCCCCCAACCTGGGACCCAACAGCACGCCCAACTACGAAAAGAATCTCGGCGCTCCGTCCGTGTTTACACTTGCGAACGGCATGCGCGTATTCGCGGGACCGCGAGACGACGCCTTCTATTTCGATAGCGCCGCCACCTTCGATACCCTGAACTTCCGCGCCCCGGCGCCGGTGCTGTCCGGCAGCGCCGACCAGGGCCAGGGTCCCGCCGCGCCCGCCGCCGTCGATGGCTTCGCCGGCTACAACATCAGCCTGATCGCCGTCGAAATGCCCATCGCCATGGCCACCGCCAGCGGCACCGTGCCGACCAGCGCCTCAGACCCCAACGCCAGAATCGGTACCTGGGCCACCACGTCCCGCCAGGTGGTCACCGTGCGCCCCAGCCCGAACGATCCGATCCACTTCGGCGACTACATGCAGGTGGACCGCGTCGGCAACCCGCTGACCGTCGAAGCCCTGATCCCCCTGCCGTTGAAGGATCGCTGGAACCGCAGCCTCCAGGTGGACGACCAGCAGTGGGCGCCCTATATAGGCGACCCGTTCTTCGCCACCGGCATTCTCAAAGGCGTTTTCGGCCTCAACGTACCGCCGGCCCCGCGCAAGGATCTGTTGGGCGTCTTCGTGCCCGATCTCACCAGGGTGGATTTCACCATTGCGCCCACTCCGTTCGCCAGCCAGAACCGTCTCGGTCCTCTCGGTGGCGACAACGCCGGCTGGCCCTTCGGCGGACGCCGCCCTATCGACGATGTAGTCGATATCGGGTTCCGCGCCCTGGCGGGCGTCCTGGTCCCCGGCTTCACCAACGCGCCGCCCCTCGGCGACGGAGTCAACTCCAACGACGTACCGCTGTTGGACCACTTTCCGTTCCACGCGGCGCCGCACGCCGGATTCTCGCATAGCCAGATCAACGGGACCAACGGCCGCGGCACACCAACCAATAACTAAGTACAGCGTTTCAGAAGTTCGCTACCGTATCGGGAAACCGCTTGCTCACGCGCGCGGCTCTGATCGGAGCCGCGACCGTGAGGGAGCGATTTCCTCGAAAGGGAGGCGGTATTTCTGAAACGGTGTACAGGTGACTGGGACAGGCCTCGGGGCCTGTCTTTCTTCTTAGTCGATGAGGATCCCATGAAACTTACTCTGTTACTCACTCTTACCTTCTCCGCCTTTGCCCAATCCGGCAACCAGAAACTTGGCGAGCTGTTTCAGGACCGCGCCCTCTACGACGCGGTCTCCCGCCTGAAGACCGATGACCGCATCGCCATGTACGCCAGCCTCTCCGGCGCCAAACGCGGCGATGCCCATTACCAGAATCAGATGGCCGCCACCTATCTGCAAAAGATGCGTGAGACGATGGACCCCGATTACCTCAACCGCGCCGCCAAGATCGTGGATGCCGTGATCTCTGACGACCGCCTCAACTACGAAGCCCTCCGCCTGCGCTCCGCCATCGAACTGGAACGCCATAACTTTCCGCGGGCCGCCGCCAACTCGCGTGAACTCATCCGCATGGCTCCCGACGACCCGTGGAACTTCGGCACGCTGGGCGATGCCCTGATGGAACTCGGCGAGTACTCTGCCGCCGCCGACGCCTACCAGAAGATGGTGCAACTCCGTCCCGACATGTCCAGCTACAATCGCGCCGCCTACTACCGCTTCGTGGCCGGTGATGCCGCCGGCGCCATCGACATCATGAAGATGGCTATCGAGTCCGGCAGCCGCTCGCCGGAAAACGTCGCCTGGTGCCTGGCCGATCTCGGCAACATGCAGCTCAAGGTCGGCCGCATCGAGGAGGCCGGCAAGGCCTTCCAGGGCGCGCTCAGACTCTTCCCCGGATATCACCCCGCTCATGCCGGGCTCGGGAAACTCAACGCGCAGGCCGGCAAGACCTCCGCCGCCATCGAGCATTACCTCAAAGCCCAGTCCGCCGTGCCGTTGCCCGAGTACGCCGCCGCGCTCGAAGATCTATATGAGTCCGCCGGCAAGCCCGACGAGGCCAGTAAACAGGCCGCGCGGCTCGCCGTCATCGAGCGCATGGACCAGGCCGCCGGATTCCCCGCCAATCGCAACCTCGCGCTCGCCTACGCAGACCGCGGCCGCGCTCTCGACCGCGCCCTCGCCATGATCCAGGAGAAGATGAAGACGCGCCGCGACATTTACCAGCACGACGCGCTGGCCTGGGTGCTCTACCAGGGCAAGCAGTATGCCGAGGCCAGGCAGGCGATTGACAAAGCGCTCGAACTGAACACGCCCGAGCCGGCCTTCTACTACCATGCCGGCATGATCTCTCGCACGCTTGGCGACGGCGCCGCTTCCCGTAAACACCTGGAGCACGCCCTTGCACTCAACCCGAATTTCGACCCCAAACAGGCCGCCCTGGCGCGCGCCGCCTTGTCGGAG
>JAPKZC010000248.1:910-1808 GCA_026394025.1 Candidatus Solibacter sp. | reverse complement strand
CCGAAGCCGCCCCTGCGCCCGAAGCCGCTACCGCGCCCGTCGAAACACCAATCGGAGCCGCGACCGTGAGGGAGCGGTCTGTCGCACCGGAAACAGAGCCCGCCCCCGCGCCCGCCCTCTCTGCCGCGCCCACCGAGGCCGCCGTCCGCGCAAGCGATCTAACCGAACCCATGCGCCTCGCCAAGGAACCTGCCCCAACCACTCCCGCCGTCCACTTGCAGGCCCACTGGCTCCTCTCCCTTTTCACCCCCGCGGCCGGCGATGCCGTCGATTGGGCACGCGGCAGCTACACCGTCCTCGCCCGCGGCGGCCGCGTCGATAGCCCCGCCGGAAGCGGCGAACTCAAGAAACAGATTCAGATGGTGGCCGAAGGAAGCGTCCTGTACGCCGATGGGGTGCCGCTCGGCGCCGCCGCCGACGTCGCGCCCGACGGCTTCGCACACCCGGTGTTCCGCGCCGGGTTCGCACTCGCCATCCCGCTGCCCGAGGTGCATTGATGCGCTACCGCCTCACATGCCTTACCCCGCTGTTGGTCGGTGACGGCCGCAAACTGGCCCCCATCGACTACATGGTCTGGAAGGACCAGGTCAACGTACTCGATCAGTGGCGGATCTTCCGCCTCCTTGCCAAAGGCCCGCGCCTAGACAGCTACCTCACCCAGCTCAAGAACGCCGAGAAGTTGGATTTCGCCACCTGGGGGGGCTTTGCGCAGAATTTCGCCGGCCGGCGCATCCCCTTTGAGAACGCCGCCTACTCCACGTATTGGAATCGCGCCGGGGGCGACAGCCTTCACATCCCGACGTTTGCCTCCGGCGCCAGCGGACCCTATCTCCCGGGCTCCGCCATCAAGGGCGCCTTGCGCACCGGCATGGTGTTCTCGCAATGGCGCGACGGCATG
>JAPKZC010000248.1:0-905 GCA_026394025.1 Candidatus Solibacter sp. | reverse complement strand
CTCCAGGATGTCCTGGCGCGCGTCCAGGCCGAGCGTTCGCCGCGCCGTCCCGCGGAGAGCGCCGAGGAACAGACGCTGGGTGCCGGCGGAACCAATAAGATGCGCTTCGTCAGCGCCGGCGACTCCGCCCCCATCGCCGCCGCCGATTTCAAAATCTACCTGCTGCGCACCTCCACCCTGCAGCCCCGTGGCGGCAATTTCACGCTCGGCTGGAAGCAGAGCCCGCGCGGCGCGGTCGATGGCGCCCGTCCCGACGAAAGCACACCCACTTTCGCCGAGATGGCATCGCCCGGCACCGTCTTCCGCGGCAGTTGGGACGAGAAGACGTTCTTCCTGCAACCCGAAGTGCGCCGCACCATGCGCTGGCCCGAATCCTTCGGCCGCGCCAAAATATTCGAAGCCGCCAACATTTATGCCGCCGGCGTACTCTCCTTGCAGCGCCAGTACGCCTCGCAGGCCGGCATGGGATTGCTCGACCGCAGCCTCGACGAATTGGAGCAGCGCCTCGCCGCCGCCCGGGACAACGGCACCTGTCTCATCTCCATGGGATGGGGCGGCGGGTTGCTCGCCAAGAGTGCCTGGCTCGATACCACCAACACCGACTATCGCCAGATCCTACAGCAGTTCGTCATCTACAACCGCGCGCTGTCCACCAATCTGCCGTTCCCCAAAACGCGCCGCATCGTGTTCCTGAACAACCGCCCGGCCACCCTGCCCGGCTGGGCGGAACTTTCCATCGACGAATAACGCGGACGAATAACGCGCACTCCGCCCTGCCTGCTCCGCGGAGTTCCGCCATCTTAGTGCGCCGTTTCAGAAATCCACTAGCGTATCGGGCAACCGCTTGCTAACGCGCGCGGCTCTGATCGGAGCCGCGACCGTGAGCGGTTTCTCGAAATACGAGA
>JAPKZC010000549.1 GCA_026394025.1 Candidatus Solibacter sp. | reverse complement strand
GCCACGGCGCCCACCGTGACCTCCTGATTCCCGACATACCAGGCGACATCGCGATCTTCCCGCTTCATTTCCGGGACTCGCTTGTAGACTACCGCCACCTGGTCGGGAATCAGCCCCTGGACGCTTTTGGCCACCAGGGATTTCACTTCGTTCTCGTCCATCGGAATGGCCTTGCCGCGGTACTTGATCAGTACCGACGCCGTGGTGGCACTCCATTGGCTGCGGTCCAGCAGCGGGCTGTTGTCGGGCAGCACGACGTGTACGCGGGCGTCCACCACGCCATCCACGGATTTCAAGGTTCGAGTAATCTCGCCCGACAGTCCCACCAGCAGTTTGGCTTCCCGCCGTGGGAATGAGTCCGGACGCGCTGAAGACATCGTCCATCCCCTTCACCCGCTGGCGCGGAAGTCCGTTCTCTTGCAGGATGCGCCACGCCAGCACCAGGTTGCTGTTGCCGCCGCGCACGTACACGGTCCAGGTGGGCGTTTCCTTGCCCCTGGCAACGTAGGCGCGCTGCGCATCCAGCCCGTGCTGCTTCAACATGACGATGACTTCCTGCGCCTCGGCTTCGTTCAGACCGGTTTCCAGCTCGCTCTTGAGGCAGCCGGTGAGGATGATTGTCGCGGCCAGCAGTGCCGCGAGCGAGGTCGAGTTTCTGGGCGTCTTGATCATAGTCGGTTGGTTGCCTATACCTGCGTCTGTAATGTCTGCTTCACGCCTGAGGTCGCCGCGTCGACAACTTTGGAAAGGATCTCGAGGTTCTGGCTCATCTGGTACATCTCGGTCTGCATGGCCAGCAGGCCGCGGAGGTTGTTGGTATCCGGGAGTTGCTGGAGTTTCTGTTCCGCCGCCTTGTACTGCGCGTCGATCGCCGACAGACGGTCGCGAACTCCCTCCATCGCGCCGGTCTTCCCGGAGGCTTCGACGCGCTCCGTGGTGGTATCGAGCCGCTTGCGCATGTCTTTCATGTCGTTGCCGAACAGCTCAGTCGGGTTGGAACTGTTGGCCTTTTCCAGGCGCTTCCGCAAGTCGTGTTCGAGCGTTTTCTTTTGCGCCGCGTCTACCTGTTGCAGGGGCGGCAGGTCCGCCGGCGCCGCGGCCGCGTCCTTAGTTTTGGCGTTCTGCTGGACCTCATTGAAGCGTGTTTTCCCGCCCTGCTTGACTTCGGTCTGCGGTGCAACAACTTTGGTCCCGATTTTGTCGATGGGCGCTGGCATGTTCGTCCCGGATTATCGGATGGACCCCGCGAAAGTTGCCCCGCCGCGCGCATCGGCGGGTTTCTCAAGCTGATCGCGCAACATCTCGATTCCCTTGGCATGGAGCCGGCACACCCAGGATTTGGAAAGACCGAGCGTGGCTCCGATTTCCTCCAGGTTCCGCTCCTCGAAGTAATAAGCCGTCAGTACGGTGCGATTTTTCTCCGGGATCCGCGCCAGGGCCTGGTGCAAGCGGGAATGCCATTCCTTCTCCAGAAGCCGATCTTCGGCGGATTGCTGCCGGTCGATGGGCGGTTCCACCTTGCCGCTTTCGAGCGAGAGCATATAGCAGGAGACGATGGAGCCGACGTGCGCTTCAAGTTCCTCCACGCCGCCCACCGGCGTCTGGGGGACGGCGGAGGCGTCGGTCATATATTCGTTCACGGCCGACGCAGCCACGAGCTCCTTGTATTGGGCCCGCGAAAACCAGGTGGCTTTCCGTATGGCGTCATAGACGGCGCCGCGGATCCGGTAGTAGGCGAACGTTTTGAACTGAACGTTGGCACGGCCGTCGAAGGTCGCGGCGGCTTCGGTGAGGCCGAGTTCCGCGGCCGATTGAATATCCGCCTTCTCCACATGGGAGGGTAGACCCTTCAGGATGTCGGTGGCAATTGCGTGCGCGTAGCCGCGATGGCTTTCCACAAGCCGGTGGGTCAGAGACGTTTCGGTAGACAATGGGGAACCTCGCCAACGGCCTGCCAGCGGAATGCGCTGGCCAGCTTCGTACACACAGCGATGGCGCCCGCCAAAATGCCTCACGCGCCGCGAGATTTGTTCGCAACCGGGAGCGGCGCCCGCCGATAACTGTTCGTAGGTGCGCGCCACCACGACGCGGCGCCGGCATTCCGTGAGGCAGTTTCCGGAACAATTACGCTGTTCCACTTGAAAGAGGGCACCATGGACCAAAAAGTAATTCTTCGATTTCGCAACGCGAGTAAGGCCGGCACGGCGGCCGAGTTCCCCGTCAAACTGTTCCGCAGCGTCAGTATTGGCCGCGACCCCTCCTGCGAAGTCATATACGACTCGGATCGCGACGACCTCGTCAGCCGGTTGCATTCGAAGATTACGATTGAAGCCGGCAATCCGCCGTCGTTCGTCATCTCCGACTTCGGAAGCCGCAACGGGACCTTCGTCAATCACCAGCGGATCGGCAGCGATACCAAGCTGAGCGCCGGCGATGTGATTCAGTTGGGCCCCGGCGGTCCCGAGTTCGAGTTCGATCTCGATCCGCGGCCGGTGGTGGCCCGTCCGACCCGCCTCGCCGATGTCGCCCCGGTGCAGCCCATGCCCATGGCCACCCGGCAGGCCGGGGTAGTCACGCCGGTTTTCCCACCTTCTGAAAAAGTGACCTTGGGGAAGGCGACGGTGGAGCGCATGATCGTCGATAGTAGGCGGCAGACGTCACGCACCTGGATGATGGCCGGCGCCGGCGTCCTGGGCGTCCTAGCTCTGGTCGGCGGGTTGTTGAGTTTTTCGGGGGTACGCGAAAAACTCGGTCTCGTGAGCAAGCCCAGCAGGCTGACGCCTGCGGAGGTTGCCAAGGCTGCCAACGAGGCGGTGGTGTTCTTTGAGGTGGGTTGGAAACTGGTGGACATGGAGACCGGCCGGCCGCAGCCGCAGCAGCCGCCGCAGGCGCCGGAACAGCCCGGAGGGCCTTCCGAGAGCCAGGAAGCGCCGCCGCAGCCGGCGGCGGGGGGCGAGCAGCCTCAGCAGTTCCGTGAAATCATCCCGGGCGGGCCGTCGCGCCTGCCGGTATTTATCTCCATCGACAACACGCTGGAGCCGCTCCTGGTAACCGACGGCGGCGACGGCAGAAACCAGGCCATCGGCGGACGCCACAGCGGTTCCGGTTTTGTGGTGAGCTCCGACGGGTTTATTCTGACGAACCGCCACGTCGCGGCTTCCTGGCTGGCGCTTTATGAATTCGATTCGCCGGCCGGCCTGGTGGTACAGACCGACGAAAAGGGCAATCGCAAGCTGACGCCAATCGGTGCGCGCCAGTTCCCGCGGTGGGTGCCGGCCAAGGGGCGGTTTGTGGCGCGCGGCAGCCTCGATCTCAACAGCCCGATCGTGGGACAGGTGTACAGCGGCAAGGCGCTGGAGGGCCGCAACGACTATCTCGACATCACGTTCCCGCGAAACCGCGAGCGCGTGCAGGGCAAGCTGGTCCGCGTCTCCGACCAGGCTGACGTCGCCATGGTGAAGATCGACATGCCGCGGGCGTTGCGCAAGCTGGAACTCTTCGACAACTACAACACGATCGCCCAGGGCGACGACATTGAGGTGCTTGGGTACCCCGGAGTTTCGCCGACAGTGATGGGCGCGGTGCAATCCAGGGAAGCGCTCACCCCGTCCACCGAGGTGAGGGTGATTCCAGACCCCACACTGAGCGTGGGCAATATCGGGCGCGTCATCCGCGGCAAGGCCGGACTCACCGAAGCCATCTACAGCACCTTCGGCGATGTCTACCAGCTCACGGTGAATTCCACCGGACGAGGCAACAGCGGCGGTCCGGTGATGGATTCCAACGGCAGGGTAGTGGGGCTGTTCACCTACTCGGCGCACCTGGATGCGTTGATCACCTTCGCGGTGCCGATCCGGTACGGCATCGAGCTGATGGGCACCAAGCCGGTAATGTAGGGCCGAAACCAGGCGCTGGGAGCAAGGCTGAGGCACCCCATGTCGGTCCCCATCTCTTCGTGGATTGGAAATTACGAGGTCGTGGAGTTGCTCGGTTCGGGCGGCATGGGAGAAGTGTATCTGGTGGAGGAACGGGGGACTCGCGTGAGACGGGCCATGAAGACGCTCCGCTCCGGCTCCCCCGATTCCGATTTGTGGCGGCGTTTCATGAACGAGGGACGGGTCCATAGCGCGCTGAGTCATCCGAACATCGCGTCGTTCCACGAGATGTTTCTCTTCGCGGACCGCCCCTGCCTGGTGATGGAGTACGTGGACGGCGAGACGTTGTTCGCACGGATTCGCAGGCTGGGGCCGCTGCCTTGGGACCAGACGCTGGCCGTGCTGAGCCATCTTTGCGAAGCGCTTTCGTATCTGCACGAGAGAGGCGTGATGCATCGCGATTTGAAGTCCGCGAACATCAAGATCACTTCCGGTGGCTCGGTCAAACTGCTGGACTTCGGCATCGCCAAACTGCGGCGCTCGCCGGGCATGACGATGGCCGGCACGGTGATGGGTACGCCCGAATACCTGGCCCCCGAACAGATCGGTGGCCAAGCCGCGGATGCCCGCTCCGAAATCTGGGCGCTCGGGTTGCTGGGGTACGAAATGTCGACCGGCCGTCTTCCCTTCGACGGCGAGGACGAACTGGCGCTCTACAATGCCATCCGCAACATCAACCCGCCGCCGCCTTCAGCGCTGAATCCGGATGTCCCGCCGCCAGTCGATTCGCTGGTGATGCGGTGCCTGGAGAAGAGGCCGTCCCGCCGCTATCAAGCCACCTGCGAGGTGGCGGCCGCAATCCGCCAGACCGCGAGCCCGGCGCGCGGTGGGCAGCGCTTGCCGGCGATGCCAACCGTCTTGCTCGAGCGGTGGCGCGGCCTATCGCGCGGGGTCCGGATTGCGGCGATTGCGACCGTGCTGCTACTGGTCATCTGGTATGTGGCGGCGCTGCCTTCGGGGTCGGGTGAATTCCGCACCATCACGCTGGAGGTGGTGGATGGGACGGCCGACGTTTACGCCAATGGCAGCCGGGTCGGCCGGACTCCGCACAAAACGCGCGCCCGGCTGGGCGAGTCCGTTCAATTCGAGCTTCGCAAGAACGGGTACGTGGATCAGCCCATCCAATTCGAAGTTACCGAACGCAAGTCTTACAGCTACGCCATGCAGCCTGCCGCCGGGCGTTGAGGCTCAACACAAGGGAGAACCAACATGTCGCAATCCAACCTCGCAAGACCTACCGACCCCGGCATCGTGCCACTGACCGTCATCGGCAGCGCGCTGACCGACGTGGGCGCCGTCCGCACTTCCAACGAGGACGGCATCAGCGTCGTCGTGCCGACAGACGTCCGGCAACTCATCGAGAAAGGGGCGCTGGCGGTGGTAGCCGACGGCATGGGGGGGCATGAAGGCGGCGAAGTCGCGAGCGGGATTGCGATCTCTACCATCGGCGACGTGTACTACAAGAACGGGGGCGACCCGCAGGCGAGCTTGCTGCGGGCCTTTGAAGAAGCTAACCGCCGGATCTACGAGCATGCGCGAAAGCACAACAAGCTGGCGGGCATGGGCACCACGTGCACCGCGGTCGCGGTAGTGAACGGGCTGGCCTACTCCGCGCACGTGGGCGACAGCCGCGCCTATTTGATCCGCGGAGACGACATCTATTGCATGACCGAAGACCACTCCGCCACCATGCAACTGGTCAAGCAGGGTATGTTGACGCTTTCCGAAGCTCGCAACCACGAGGAACGCAACGTGATCCTGCGCGCCATGGGTACCCGCGCGGAACTGGAGGTTGCCTGCTGGAGCA